>CAXUCQ010000505.1:0-2668 GCA_964249295.1 uncultured Armatimonadales bacterium
CCCGGGCGCAGGATAACGGCGGAGGCACCCCGGCGCCCGCGTAGGCGGGCAGAATGCATTCCACAGCCCAGGGGTTCAGCCCTGGGGACACACCGGGATGACTGAACAACCCCGACCCCGCCGCGCTTTTTTGCGCCTGCCTGGCATAATTCGGACACGAGACTGGGTAACACACACGTAGCGCGCGGCGCGATTGTCAGCAATCATTGTCGCCGGAACAACGACTTCGATCACAGCCCGAGGAGAATCCATCATGGCAGAAACAGCAACAGACAAGACCATCCGGTACCTGCAGGACTCATACGCGGCGGAGCAGGGCGGCCTCAAGGCCATGCAGGCCATGCTCGCCGAGGCGACCGACCCCGACCTGAAGACCGTGGTCAGCGACCACCTGCAGGTCACCGAGTCGCAGGCGCAGCGCCTGGAGGCGCGCATCACGGCCCTGGGCGGCACCGTCAGCGGCGGCAAGAGCGTGCTCGACTCGATCGTCGCCATCGGCAGCCACTTCGTCAACATCTTCCACGACAAGGAAGACAAGCAGACTCAGGACGTGGTCAAGGCCGCCTCCCTGGAGGAGTTCGAGATCGGCGCCTACACGGCCCTGAAGGCCTACGCGAGCGCCGTCGGCGATGTGGAAACGGCGCAGCTCGCCGACACCATCATCAGCGAGGAAACGCTGGCCCGCGAGCGCCTGGCCCGCCTGGTCCCCCAGATCGCCACGCTGGCCCTCAACAAGACCGCGTAACGACCGGCCACCTCCCTGCCGAACACAAAAGCCCTGGGCATCCGCCCAGGGCTTTTCGTCGTCCCATCAACAGGCCCCTCGCTTCAGTCCAGATGCAGGAGGCGCTTCGCGTTTCCAGAGGCGACCTTGGTCAAGGCCTCGGCGGCGAGGCCGGCGCCGTCGAGCCAGTCGCCGGCGACTTCGCTGGACTCATAAGGATGATCGACCGAGAACAAGACGCGGTCCTCCCCGAGTTCTTCCAACGCGCAACGCAATGGGGGCGTCGAACAAAGCCCCGCCGTCGTGATCGAGACGTTCTCACACAGGTAGGACGAGGGCTGCTTGTTGAGCTTTGACCCGAGGCCCATGATCTGAAAACGGCTGTCGAAACGCCAGACGAAATACGGCAGGCCCTCCCCGCCGTGTCCGGCGATGATCTGGAGGCTCGGGAAGCGATCAAAGAGGCCGGAAAAGAGCAGCCTCAGGATGTGCGTCGCCGTTTCCGGCGCCCAGCCCCAGAGCGCCCCCCTCAGTTCGGGATGGTCCTGATAGTTCTGCGGCATCTGCCAAGAGTTTGTCGGATGGAGATAGATGGGGACGTTCAGGTCCGACACCCGCTCCCAGAATACCTGGTACTGATCCTCATCCAGGTAGTGTCCGTGGGTGTGGCCGTTGATCAGAGCGCCGTGGAAGCCCAACTGCCTGACGCACCGCTCCAGCTCGTCTGCGGCGTCCGGCGCGGACCGCATCGGCAGAGTGGCGAAACCGCCGAAGCGGTCCGGGTGACGGGCGACCTTGTCGGCGAGGAAGTCGTTGATCCGCGGCGCATCTTCCACCGCCTTCTTGGTGTCGGCGGCCGCTCCGAGACCGGGGACCGTATGACTGAGGATGGCTTTGGTGATGCCGCCCTCGTCCATCGCCTGGAGCCGGAGATCGTCGAAGTCTGCAAGAAGGTCGTCAATGCGCCTGGCCGTCGTCGGGTCCGACAAGTATTGTCCTGAGCCTGAGTATTCGGGCATACTCGGGACGCGAAAATGCTCTTCGAGCGCGATTTTCTCCACAACCACTCCGAACTATCGGGGGTCCCCCCGCAGGCAGAAAGCCTAGTAGATACGGATGGGCGGCGGGCTGGCGTGCCGCCCATAAGGCAGATAATAGCACAGCGCGACCATCAGCAGGAAGACGATGCACATGCCGCCGATCCACAGCCACGTCTTCAGGTCGCCCCAGTCCAGCGCGCTCTGACGCAGGTCGGCGGCGTCGCTCTCGCGGATCGTGGCGAACTCGTCGTCACCACGTGCGCGCGCTCGCGCGGCGTCGTCGTCGGCCCGCCGGGCCGCGCGCTGGACGTGCGGCCCATGCTCCGGCTGCGGGTGCGCGCCCGCCCGGCGGCCGTACCCCATCTGCTCCGGCGGCAGGTCCCACTCCTCCGCCGCGTCCGCGCCGTGGCCCATCGCGTTCGGCGCTGCGAAATCGTCTCGCCTCCCGTTGCGGCTCTCATCCTCACGCACTAGGTTGTTCAAGCGCACCAGTTCATTGGCCATCGTTCACCCTCACCTCGCGCACAGGATACCCCAGATCAGGCCCCACTGACACTTCCACCGCCTCACGGCACCTCCCGGCCCTTCGCCAGCAGCGCCACCTCGGACGCAGACAGCGCCCGGTTGTACAGGCGCACCTCGTCGATCAGCCCCGAAAACCAGTCCGGGTCCTCGCCCGGCGCAACGCCGTCGCCCTTGTGGCCGATCGCCAGCCCGCCCAGCGACTGCCCGACGAACACGCCCGACGCTTGATTCTCCAGAGCGCCGTTGACGTACAGCCGCAGCGCCCCGCCCTGGTACGTCACGGCCACATGGTACCAGCGCCCGGCCTGGATGGCCGTCTTCGACTGCGCCACATCGTGCGCGTCCCGCCCCGTGTAGAAATGGTTCTGCGGGTCGATGA
>CAXUCQ010000506.1:0-792 GCA_964249295.1 uncultured Armatimonadales bacterium
TTCCTGGTGAACGAGGCGGTCGCACCGAGCCCGGCCCGGGCGGTCCCGTCGCCGCACTTCGACGAGGCGCCGCGCCGGGCGATCGGCAGGGTCGGTTGATGGGGCTTCCTCAGCCGGGGGGCCTCGGCGGCCCGACCGATCGACCTCGACGGGCCTCCCCTCCGGGGGCGAGGGGCGGGCCGCACTCCTCGGGGGTGTAGACATCAAGGGCGTAGCGCATCAGGGCGGCGAGGTAGGCGTCGGCCTCGGGGTCGTGCCGGGCGGCGAGGTAGGCGTCGGCCTCGGGGCCGTGCCGGGGCGGCGCGGGCGCGGGCCTCGGCCTCCTGGTCGGGCGTCAGTTCGAGCGTGAGCGTCATGGGAAACCCTCCGGGAGCATTGTTCCCGATCCGTGAGAGATTGTCAAGCACCCGGCAATTGCAAGGCAAGCGCAATACAAAATAGGCCGCACAGACATCATACGTCGTCCGCGTCAGGAGGCCACTCCTCAAGTGGGGCTTGTGCAGTGTGGCGGAGCAGGTGGACGCGCACGGTGGGGCCTTCGTCCCCACCCGCGTGTACTGTAAACAGCAGTCGCCATCGTGGGTGACGGGGCGGAATCAGCAGTTGGCGGACTTGATAGGGCAGAAGGGCGCTTTCGCGGGCGATGGCACACCGCTCCGGGTAGAGGGCGAGGCTGTTGAAAGCTGCGTCGACGATCTGGAGCCAGCGAACGGCACCGTCTAGTCCGCGTTCGGCCAGGAGGCGGTCGCGTTCGGCATCCGCGGCTTCCCGCACGGCAGGGGCGAGCCGGAC
>CAXUCQ010000506.1:802-2662 GCA_964249295.1 uncultured Armatimonadales bacterium
CGCGCGCCAGTCTTGCAGGGGGACGGAACGCCCCGCCTCGAAGTCGGCCATGCTGGCCCGGAGCGCGGCGGCGGTCTCCTGGAGCTGACGCTCTTCTTCGGCAAGGGCGGACTCCAGCAGACGGCCCAGCACGGCCTCCGGCGCGAGGCCCTGCCGGTCCGCGACGGCCCGGACACGGGCTTCCATGTCCGGGGCAAGGGTGATGGCATGATCGGTTATCGCATGGCTCATGGCTCAATTATAGCACAACGCTTCTGTGTTGCGTCCTGCCGGCAGTGCCGGCGTCAGTGCATCGCCGCCCCCGCCGCCGCGCCGGCTCTGGGCTTGCGGAGCAGGAGCAGGGTCGGGATCATGGCGATGCTGATGCCCATGAGCATCAGAAAGGCGTCGTCGTAGCTCTTGGCCGCGACCTGCTGCGTCAGGAGCTGGTCGAGCAGGCCGAGCGCGCCGCGACCGGCGTCGGCGGGGCTGGCGCCGTGGCCCATCAGCGTCCCGGTCAGCCCCGCCAGCCGCTCGTTGTAGGCGGGGTTGGCCGGCGTCAGGTAGCCGACCATGTCGGCGCGGTTGGTGTGCTGCTGGCTCTGGAAATACGTCGCCAGGATGGCGATGCCGACCGACCCGCCGAGCTGACGCGCCAGGCCCAGCAGGCCGGTCCCCTGGTTGACCTCGTCTTTGGACAGGCTGCCGATGGCGAGCGTGTTGGCGGGGATGAAGAGGAACCCCATGGACAGGCCGCGCAGCAGCAGCGGCCAGAACGTGTCCGGGGTGCCGGACTGCGGGTTCAGGTGGGCCAGCCCCCACATGCCGCCGATGGACAGGGCAATGCCGATGAACGTCAGCAGCCGCGCATCGACGGTCGCCTTCGGGTTGCTGCTGATGACGGCGCAGAACGTGATGCTGAACAGGCTGGCCAGTCCGCCCGGCAGCAGGGAGAAGCCGCTCTGCATCGGCGACAGGCCCTGGAGCTGCTGCGCCAGCAGGGGGTACAGGTAGTTGACCCCGTACAGGCCGAACCCGACGGCGACGAACAAGACGATCCCCGCCGACAGGGAGCGGTTCTTCAGGACCCGCAGGGCCACGACGGGCGCTTTGTTCCGGGGCGAAAGCTCCCACATCACCAGGCCGACCAGCGAGACCGCCGAAACCAGGGCCAGCCGCAGGATGGTCGGGCTGTTGAACCAGTCGTCCTGCTCGCCTTCCTCCAGGACGTACTGCAATGTCGCCAGGCCCGCCGCCAGCAGCCCGATCCCGGCCCAGTCGATCGGCACGTCGCGCTTGGCAGGCTCCGTGTCGTGCAGCAGGAAGAAGACCAGCCCGCCCGCGAGCAGGCCCATGGGGATGTTGATGAAGAAGCACCAGTTCCAGTTGATCGCGTCGGTGATCCAGCCGCCGAGCGCGGGGCCGATGGTCGGGAAGACGACCAGGCCCAGCAGGAAGACGGGCTGGACGATGGCCTGCTCCTTGGGCGGGAAGACCTGGACCAGAGTGGCCTGAGCCGTGGAGATCAGCGCCGCCCCGCCCGCGCCCTGCAGGACGCGCCAGAACACCAGCTCGCCCAGGCCGTGCGAGGTCCCGCAGAAGAACGACGCCACGGTGAACAGCACGATGGACCCCGTGAGGTAGTTGCGCCGCCCGAACATCGTGTTGAGGAACGCCGTCATCGGCAGCACGACGACGTTGGACAGGATGTAGCCGGTCGAGACCCAGGCGATCTCCTGCGTCGTCGTGCTGAGGTTGCCGGCCATCTGGGGCAGGGCGACGTTGATGATGGTCGAGTCCAGCACCTCCATCGCCGCCGCCAGGATCAGCCCGGCCAGGATCAGCCACCGGAACCGCGTGTTGGCCTCGGCGGCCAGCGCC
>CAXUCQ010000507.1:0-2659 GCA_964249295.1 uncultured Armatimonadales bacterium
CGCCAGGCCTGCTTCTGGTCCGCGGCGGAGGGCGGGGAGATGCGGACCCACTCTTTGACATCCGTGCGGGTGTGGATGGGGGTGGCCGCCGCGCCCTGCGATTTGACCTGGTCGTAGGCGTAGCGGTAGGAGTCCATGCCCTGCAGGAGCCGCAGGGGGAAGGCGGCGCGCTCGCGCAGGAACAGGACCTGGTGGGCCTCGTTGGAGTTGGTGATCTGCTGGTCTTTGACGCCCTGGACGGTGTCCATGATCATGGTCTGGAACCGCTGTTCGGGTTCGGTGCGCGGGGCCGCGCCGTGCAGGACGCCGACGATGGTCTGCTCCTTGTTGATGTTGTGCGTGTAGTTGGGCGCGTTCTCCTGGAGGTGCAGGAAGGGGGTGGACAGGCTGCCGACGCGGCGCAGGGTCTGGACGGTGCGGTCGGTGCTGTCGCCGTACTTGGCGTAGAACTTGTCCAGCACGCTTTCCTCCTCGACGGGGGCGAAGACGGCACGGGCGTGGTCCAAGATCACGTCGCTGATGCGGCCCATCTCGCCGTCGCGGACGCCCCAGATGTCGCCGCCCGTCCCCAGGGTGTCGAGGATGTCCGAGACAAGGTTGTTGACGACGGGGTTGCTCGGGTCCTGGGCGTGGCCGACGTAGAAGGCGTAGCGCTCGTCGATGTCGCCGCCGACGTAGCGCTCGACGCCCGTGTTCGGGTCGGCCTCGCGGCGTCCGGGGTTGAACAATATCTCGCCGTTGACGTCGACGGGTTCCTGGACGGCGTGGCGCTCGGCGCGGTCGAAGCGGGCCTGCAGCGCGGCCATGCGCTCGACGTAGCGGTCCATGTCGGCGCGCAGGCCCGCCGCGGTGTCCAGCATGTGCGCGTAGAAGACCAGGGCGGCCTCGATGGCCTTGGCGTCCAGCGCGTCGGCGTCGTAGCGGCGGGCGGCCTGGACGAAGTTGTCTTTCTCCTCGTCGATCTCGCGGCGCTTGGCGGTGGCGATGAGGCTGAGCATGAAGTCGCCCGCGTGCCGACCGATCTGCTGCAAGGCCCCGTCGCGCTGCTGGGCGAGCGGGGTCTGGGCGGCCTTGCGCTCCTCGCGGGCCTTTTCGAGCTGACCGATGTAGGTGCGGAAGCGGTCCGCCATGGTGTCCAGGGTGGACGCGGCGACGCCGTGCCGGTGGTTGGGGTCGTTGACGCGCGCCGAGATCCAGTCGCGCAGGCTTTTATCTTTGGCGCGGATGGTCTGGCCGAGGTTCTGCTGAATCTGGTAGGTCGATTCGCCCAGATTGGAGCGGCGCTTTGCCAATAAATCCGGGTTCGGGTCGGTGTCGGCGATCTTGGCCTCGGACTCGCGCTGGCGGGTCGAGAGATAATCCGCGACGCGATTGTGGCCGGGGTAGGCCGTGTCGTATTGGCGATTGACGCCGTTCCAATAGGCCATGGCCTGATCGCGCAGGGTCTCGCCGGTCTCCGAATTGGACAGCAGCACCAGGCGCTGGACGGCGTCGGGCGTCAGGCCGAGCCGTGTCAGTTCCTGGTCGGCGAAGGGGCCGATGTTGGTGACGCGGTCCAAGGGCGTGGTCCAGCGGCGCACGATGTCGCCGCCCAGACGGTTGGCGCAGGCGGCCATCACTTTGTCTTTGGGGAAATAAATGCTCGCCAGGCCGAAGCCCATGTAGTTCTGCGGGCAGCCCAGGCCGTCGGTGGTGATGAGGAACTGGTCGAAGTTGTTGCGGTTGGACTTCTTCTGCCGCTGGAACTCGCTGGTCAGGTCCAGGAAGATGGAGTGGCCGATCATCTCGACCAGGTCTTTGACGGAGTCGAGCTGGGCCGTGGGCGAAGACGTATCCGCCAGATAGGTGTAGCGGAACGGCGGGTCGGCGTCCTCCATCGGCGGGATGTCGGCCTGGTACTGGGCCGAAAACGTCGTCGTCGGGTCCGTATAGTGGTTGAGTTCCAGCAGGGCGGCATAGGCGTTGGGCCGGTTGTCCACGGCGACCGCTTCGGAGTTGGGCGGGATGGAGAACATGCCGACGGTTTCCAGCATCCGCTGGTTCTTGAACTTGTTGCGCATGGTGTAGGCGAGGTCTAAAAACATCCCCGAGCCCGTCCCGCCGAGCAGCGACCCGACGACGTAGACCGTGATGCCTTCGCCGACCTGCAGGCCGTTGCGGATGGCGATCTCCTTGCTGCTGTCCTTGGTGATCTGGAGCATCTGTTCTTCCAGCCGCCGGGCGATCTGGCTGTAGTTCCAGAAATACGCCAGCCGCCCGCGCGCCCGGACCGCGCCTGCGCCCTGGTCGATGTCACCCGTCAGCACGCGTGGGTCGAGCCAGTTTCGCAGGTGCGGGTGCTCCTTGAGGTTCTTGCGCAGGGCATCTACGCCATGCACGGACGTGTGAATCTTGTCCGCGCTGTCGAGGTTGACGGCGTCGTCATAGTCCGGGTTCTTGGAGAACAACGCCTGGTCCGTGTCCAGCAGCAGGAACGAGACGATGGGCAGCTTGTCCAGATCGCCGTACTTGCTCAGGAGCCGCTTGCGGACGTCGAGCATGATCTGGTGCCCCGTCCCGCCGACGCCGATGATGACAGAGCGGGCCACGCCGCGCAGCCGCCCGTCCTCGGCCTGTGGCCCCGCTGTGGAAGCGGGCGCTGTGGTATTGGCAGTGACTG
>CAXUCQ010000508.1:0-345 GCA_964249295.1 uncultured Armatimonadales bacterium
GCTTCTGTCCGTGGCCGTGTTGTCTGCGTCATGGGGTGTATCCGGGGCGGGGGGCGGCAAACAGCGTGTTTATTCCTCGCCTGTATTATACCGACTCAGGTCGGCCTCGGGGGAGAGGCCGGTGAACAAAGAATCCACGCCGCCCCCTGCCTTTTTTTTGCCGACTGTCCCCGGCGCGATACTTTTTCGGCGCTGTTGGCGATACAATGATAGTGTTGTTCGCTTTTATCCCGTGGAACGAAGGCACAGAAGTCGCCCGTGATCTCCAAAAACACCCCCGTCACCCCGCCTCGCCGCAGGCCTCAGACCCGCTGGGTCGGGCGGATGTTCGCGCTGCTCGGCGTC
>CAXUCQ010000508.1:355-2652 GCA_964249295.1 uncultured Armatimonadales bacterium
GCCGCCCTTCCTGGGGGGTGGTCACATGATCCACACCGTCTCCGAGGAGATGTCGACCTGGACCGAGCTGCCCTGGAAGTTCGAGGCCGGCACCTCCCAGGTGGCCGAGGCGATCGGCCTCGGCGCGGCCGTGGTCGTGAGAGTGCTGCACAAGGCCCAGGGCGAGCACACCGGCGACGGCAGCCAAAGCTTCTGGGGGGGCGTCCGGGACGCCACCCAGGTCGCCATCCAGCCCAAGGAGGGCTTCCCCGGCAAGGACCGTTTGATCCTCCTGTGCATGGGCATCGACGACAACTGGACCGACAAGGACGAGGTCTACACGACCGGGTCGCGCACCGACACCCTGTTCCTGCTGTCGCTCGACCTGAACAAGCGCACGGCGGCCATGCTGTCCATCCCGCGCGACACGTACACCCACATCGCCGGCACGCGCGACCGCTACTTCAAGATCAACGAGGCGTACTCGACCGGCGGGCCGCAGCGGGCCATCGACACCGTGGATGAGCTGCTCGGCGTCCACGCGGACCATTACCTGGTGCTCAACATCGACGCGACCAAGAAGATGGTGGACGCGCTGGGCGGGGTCGATGTGGACGTGCCGCACGAGATGCACTACCACGACAAGTGGGGGCATCTGAGCATCGACCTGATGCCCGGCCTGCAGCACCTGGACGGCAACGACGCCGTGGGCTTCGCCCGCTACCGGCACCCGGACGCCGGGGCGAGGCCGACGCCGGAGGACGGCGACGAGCGGCGCATGGCCCGCCAGCACATCTTGATGCGCGCCATGGTGTCGCGGGCCAAGTCGTTCACCAACGTCACCCAGGCCCCGCACCTGATCGACGTGGGCCTGTCCTCGATCCACACGGACCTGACGCGGACGCAGCTTTTCGACCTGGCGGCCATCTACCGAGGCATCCAGCCGGACGCCATCCAGACGGCTTCCCTGCCCGGCGACGACTTCCGCGGCCCCAACGGCGAGTGGTTCTACCGTCTGGACATGACGCAGGCCAAGGCGTACACCGACTGGCTCATCCGGGGCGACCCGACCGCCGCCCGCCGCCTCGTCCCCGTCGTCGTCAAGAACGACACGGCCACGCCCGGCCTCGCCCAGCGCGTCGTGCAGGCGCTCAAGGCCGACGGCTACACGGACGTCCGCAACGGCGGCAACGCGGGCCGTCCGGCCCGAAGCCGGGAGGCCGCCCAGTCGCTGGGCGGCGCGTCCCGCAGCGCCCTGCTCGACACGGGGGTCCCCGATCCGGGGGCGGCGGCGGACGTGGCGAGCCTGCTCGGCCTGTCGGACCCGCCCACGCTGCGCCGCCCGCTCAAGCCGAACCGCCTCGGCTGGACTCCGCCCGCGACGCTGACGGTGACGCTCGGCCAGGATTACGCCGTCGCGGTCGCGCAGGCCGACAAGGTGACCGGCGTCCCGGTGGCCCAGAAGTCGGATGAGTGACGGCCATGGCGCGCTCCTGGAGCAACCGGAAAACCGTCCGACCCGCCCCGTCGCTCCCGCCGCGCCACTCGGGCAACTCACGCCTGTTCCTGGTCCTGCTGACCCTGGCGATTTTGTTGTTCGGCGGTCTCGTTGCCTACACGTTCGTGCGGACACAGACGCACCCCTTGCGGGAAGTCCCGCAGGCGGCCAGCGATCGCCCGCAGGATGACTAAAGTCCGCGCCTGTGTTTCCCGGCACTGGAAGCCCTTTGGGTCTGCCAATGCGGTGCCGGACCCCTGAGATCACGAAGCCCCTCCGGGGCTGGGGAAAAGCCCAGGTTACATCCGCACGGTCACGCTTCGGTGTGGGGACCGGACTGGGCCTTGGCGCCGGCTCCGTCCGATTCCTCCGTCCGATTCCTCCGTCCGATTCCACGCCGGCACTTCCGAACGACTCTGAACGCGCGGCGATCACAGCCCGAGTCGCTGCTGCAGCAGGGGCAGGCGGCGGCGGCTGACGGGGATCAGCGGGGCGCCTTGCCGCAGGCGCAGTTGGTAGGACTGGCTGCCCAGGCTGTGGACCTCGATGATCTGCGTCAGGTTGACGATCCAGCTCTCGTGGACGCGCAAAAAATCCTCCGCCGGCAGTCGCTGTTCCAGGCTGCTGAGGGTGTAGTAGGTGGAATAGGCGGTCTCGGCCGTCAGCACCTCGACGCGCTTTTCGCGGGCCACGGCGGCGACGATGTCCGGGATGTTGACCAGCCGGATGGCGTAGTCCGTGCGGATCGGCAGGCGCGGGAGCGGGGTCAGGGCGGGCAGCGGCAGCGAGTCCGGCGCGGGAGCGACGGCCTCTTCTCGGG
>CAXUCQ010000509.1:0-233 GCA_964249295.1 uncultured Armatimonadales bacterium
GCGCGGACGGGCGGACGAAGCGCCCCCAGACGAAGTATAGTCATCACGTCTCTCCTCCCGCCGTTTCTTCGGGCGGCGGGACCCCGAGGGGAGTGGAGGGACGTAGAGGGAGACAGCCTGTGCGGGACCACTTGCAGGGCTGACCGGGGGCCGGGGGCGTTGTCGCGCCCCTGACCCTTATTCCTGTGCGTCACTCCGTCTGTTGTCTGGCGATTGTCGCAAACGAACCAGCC
>CAXUCQ010000509.1:243-2645 GCA_964249295.1 uncultured Armatimonadales bacterium
GTCCACAGCCGAGCCTATCCTATGAAAACCGCCGTGCGACAATGATAGCACCAGCACCAAGATTTGTCAAGGGGTCTGTCAAAAAGTTTTTTTCGGGTTTTCCAGAGGCAGAAGGCGTGACGGAGGGCAAACGGTATGCGGCATCAGGACCGCCTGGGCGTACTGGTTGGAGGCAGCACGGACGCGAAAACGCCGCCCGCCTCAACCGAGGCGGGCGGCGTTTTTTGGGTACTCGGGCGGCGGGCTAGTGGGCCGTGTGCGCCTTGATCTCGTGGTTGGTGGCCGCGCCGACGCCGATGGCGGACAGGGTCGGGTGCCGTTCGGCGAAGTTGAGATGCTTGCCGGACATCTTGGCGTTGTGCGCCGCGACTTTGAGGGCGTGGTGGGTGGCCAGGGCGGCCCCGATGGCGACCATCTTGTGGTGGTGCTGGACAAAGTTCTGGTGCGGCTGCTGGGCGAAGGCCGGGACGGACAGGGCCAGAGCGGCGGGGATCAGGGCGAACATCGCCTTTGAGTTTCGGATCGTCATTGGTATCGTACCTCCAGGGTTTGAGAGCGAAGCGCCGGCGCGGGAAGTTCCCGCCGGTGGGCTTTGCACGCAGTATTCCCAGATTCTTTCATCTGTAACACGACCCAGAGGCGGGTGAACGAGGCGGCGTCAGGCGCGCGGGGTGAGACGCGCGGCGAGCACGCAGACGGTGATGCAGATCACGGTCGAGATCAGGACGAAGACATGGACCGTGCCGTCGTCGCCGTTCTGGAGCGCGTCATAGATCGCGAGGGGCATGGTCTGGGTGGCCGGCGAAGAGGGCGGCGGTGTGAGTGTCGCTGGACAGCACGGCGTCGTAGAGGGCGAGGGGCATGGTCTGGGTTTGGCCGGGGGTGTCCCCGGCCACCATCAGCGTCGCGCCGAAGTCGCCCAGGGCGCGGGCGAAGGCCAGGGTCGCCCCGGCGACCAGGCCCGGACGGGCGAGCGGGAGCAGGATGCGGCGGAACACGGTCCAGCCGTCCGCGCCGTCGGCGCGCGCCGCCCCGACGACGTCGGGATCGACGGCGGCCAGCGCGACGCGGGCGCTGCCGATGAACAGCGGCAGGCTGGCGACGCAGGTGGCGACGACGGCCCCCTGCCAACTGAAGACCAGCGGATGCCCGGTCAGGTGTTCGTACCACCGGCCCGGCGCGCTGCGCCGGCCCAGGGCGACCAGGATCGCGTAGCCCAGCACGGTCGGCGGCAGCACCAGGGGCAGGCTCGCCACGCCCTCCCAGAGCGGCCTGCCCGGCAGCCGGGCGCGGGCCAGCAGCAGGGAGATCGGCAGTCCGAGCGCGACGCTCAGCACGGTCGCCCACCCCGCCACGCGCAGGGACAGCCACAGCGGCGACCAGTCCACCGGTTATTTCCCGCTGGTCGGCGGGGCCTGCGCCCCGTCGGTGACGGTGACGGCGACGACGCCGTGGACCCAGCGCCCCGGCTTCGCGTCCTCCGGCACGATCAGCGAGACCCGCCCTGCGTCGTCCGGCAGGGGCCTGCCGTCCTCGTCCAGCGCGAGCCAGGCCGCCCGATGGCCGATCTCCGGCAGCAGCTCGGCCAGGCTGAAATCGGCGGTGTAGCCGTCAAACCCCTGCACGGCGACCACGAACTGCAATCGGTGATTCTTGATGTGCGGGTTGAACGTCGGCTGTGCCGCCTGGACGACCGACAGCAGCGGCACGCAGTGCGCGGTGTGCGCCACGCCTTTCCGCGTGTAGCGCACGACCCGCGTGTCAGCCACAAAGGTCTTGCCGAGACTGCCTGCGGTCCATGCCGTCGGCCTGGCGACCGCGCCGGAGACGTGGAAGGCGGCCAGTGGCGCGGCAGCCGCCGGGCGGAGGCCCCACGCCAGGCAGATCAGGAGACAAAATGGAAGCCGGCGGTGAGAATTCATGGCGTCACGTCCGCATAGAAGTTGGTGTTCGTCAACTGGCTGAACTGGCGGAACTTGACCGAGCCGTCGTAGGCTAGGCCCAGGAAGCCGTTGCTGTGGCGGATCGGGTAGTGGATGTGAGTCGTATCCTTGCCGGGTGGGTACGGCAGCCAGGTGCCTGTCGGAGTGGTCGGGATGTCGGCGGCGATGGTGTCGGCGCAGCCCGGCGTCTTGGCGTGGTCCCAGACGACCATCACGCCGGGATTCTGGACGAATCCGTCCGGCTGACCCATCGGCCCGTGCGAGATGTAGCTCATGGCGTAGCCGACCTGCAGCGGCGGATTGGCGCTGGGGCATTTGAAGACGCCCAGGCTCTTGACGTAGGGCTGGATCAAGCCTGCGTTGTCGCCAACATAGTCGCTGTCGGGGGGGATCGTCGTGGGGCAGTTTCCCGCCGCGCTGCAGGTGCCATAGTTGTTGTCGTAAGGCGCCCACCACTTC
>CAXUCQ010000510.1:0-2333 GCA_964249295.1 uncultured Armatimonadales bacterium
ACATGGACTATCTGCGCGAAGGCATCGGCTGGCGGGGCTACGCGGGCATCGACCCGAAAGTTTTGTACAAGAAGGAAGCCTACGACATGTTCCAGGAGATGCTGGCCTCGGTGCAGTTGGAAGTGGTAGGCATCATGTCCCACATCCAGATCAGCCTGGAGCCGCAGCCGCAGCGCGCCCCAATCGGCGCGCACCCGATGTTCCTCCAGGGCGCCGACGAAGACGGCATGGGCGAGGCCGGGCCGGTCGAAGAACTCGCCGGCGCGCGTGCGGATCGACGCCGCGTTGCCAAAGGCAAGGCCAAAAGCCGGCGCTAGTTCCGGCGAACTTGGAGAAAGGGGCGGCCCATCCGGGCTGCCCCTTTCTCGTCAGTGTTCCTCCGTCAACAATCGCACTCCGTCGCCGTCCAGGGTCATGGACAGGGTATCCACCTTCAGAAGCCCGCAGAGGCGCAGTTTCCGCTGACACAGGCGGACACGCTGCTCGCCCCAGACCTGAACGGGGATGTCCCCGCCCGGCGCCAACCGGACTTTGCCGGCGCTCTGGGTCAAGCCCAGCACGGTACCCACGGCCCAGCCGAGTCGGCGGACGAGGGTTTTTGGGATGGCGAGCGCGCCGTCGCGTCGTCGGCCCCGATGACGGCCGTTCGGCGACTTCTGGGGCCGCGCCGGACGTGGCAGGAGCAGGGCCGCCCCCGCAGGGGCCGAGTCGGAAAGGTCGCGGGCGGCGTCCGTCGGGACGCGCGGCAGTGAGCTTTGGCGGCGGGCCGCGTAGTCACGCTCTTTTGTGCTGTTGTGCAGGTACAAGAACGCCTGGGCCGTCTTGGCCCCGCCGTCGGTCACGACGTCAATCAAGCGGCGGCCGTAGTCGTAGAAGCCCATCGCGCCGGAGCCGTAGATGTCGCGGACGATCTCAGAAACCTCACGGTGCGTCACGGCGTAGCGGTCCGCCTTCAGCGCGTTGGAGATGTCTAGGGCCGTGAAGCCGTCTTGGGAGCGCAGCCGTTCCACCACGGCCTGCTCGACAAGGGGGATGATTTGGGTGTTCATGGCGTCACAACTCCTAAGCGTGTTCGATCTCGGCGATAAAGCGCAGGGTGCATTGCGCCGTGTTGTAGATGATAAACTCGTTGTGCATCAGCGACGGCCCCTTGCAGCCCTGGACGCTGTGGAAGCCGTCAGGGGCTTCTTCCCGGTACCGGGGGCCGGCCTCTTTCTGAACCCGGCCCAAGGCGACATCGGCCAGGAACAGGTAGCCGCTGGGGCGGCGATTGTTTGCCCACGCCAGCGAATACTGGGCGCTTTTGGTGCTCTGGTCTGCGAAGTAGATGCCTTTGCCGAACATATAACCGGTCACGGGGACATTCTTCGGCGCGATCAGCAGGCCGCGCGAAAGGATGCCGACCATGTTGCTGTTCTTGGTGCCGTGGAAGAGTTCCCGGACGTTGCCGACTGATTGGCTGGCCTGTTCATAGCGGCCGCGCTCCTCCGGCAAGCAGGCCTGAAAGATGCGATTGACCTTCAGCCGGAAGCCATGCCGGTGGGACTGGGTGCGAAGGATTCTCTTCTCGACGCGGCGATAATCCCGTGCGTCCGGCGACAGGACTCCCAGGCGCGCGCCGAGGGCGCGGTACTTGCGGTCCACTTCGGCCTCCAGGTCGTTCTGGACGTGGTACACATCCCGCATCAACTGGAGCAGTTCCTCCTCCGCGTCTGCCTTCTCGACGGTGTTGATGGCGAGATCGTTGACATCCGCCTTGCGGCCCAGGCGGTGCGGGACGAGAGAGTAGTATTGGTTGGTCAGCGACAAGACCATGTCCGAGTGACCGCGCACGATGGCGAAGCGAAGCGCGCGCAGTGTGTCGGCGCCGCGCTCGATCTGGGCTTTGCCGAGGCTGCCGAGAGGCGTCTCGATGCGCCGGACCAGTTCGGACTTCGAGGCGTCGTAGATGTGTTCGATGAACCGGGCGATGTCGGGGTGGAGCTGCGTGTCTTGAACGCCGCGTCTGGCTTGGAAAGCCTGTTCCGAGGTGGTACGCAGCGCCATGCTGCCGACTGTGGCTTTTTCGACCTCGACTGGGAAGTAGCCCTTCCGGGGGCTGGTCTTTTCGCGGAGCAGGCGGTCGTATTCGGCCATGACGGCATCGAGGCAGTCGGCATAGCGGCCCTCTTTGATTCCGTCCGTGCCGACCCGACCATAGTTCGTGAAGAGGCGGTACCGGCCGGAACCCCCGCGGCCTGCTCCTCCACCATACGCAGCAGCGCATCCAGCTTGGCCTGCGCCACCTCCCAAAGGCGGCTACGGCTTGGAGTCTGCGGTGTGGCACTCTCCCC
>CAXUCQ010000510.1:2343-2641 GCA_964249295.1 uncultured Armatimonadales bacterium
TCGTGGACTTCAAGCACATAGAATTTGTTGTTGTTGGCGACGAGGTCGGTCCGGCTCAGGACGGCGGATTGGAGGACGCGGTAGTCGTTGGGGAACGGCGGCTGTTCGCTCGCCAGGTTGAAGGCTTTCATCAGGTCAAATCCCTCCACACAGAGTCTGGTCTCACAAGCCTTGAGCATGGCTGCTCGCGTGCTGTCTGAACCTTATGATACCGCGCTCCGGAGGACGGCGGAGCGGTTTGTGGGGAGGGGCAGAAAGCCATTTTCGGATTTTCTCACCAGATGAGAAAATCCGGGGG
>CAXUCQ010000511.1:0-2641 GCA_964249295.1 uncultured Armatimonadales bacterium
GAAGCAACAGACAGAGACCGAATCATCGCGGTATCCTTTCGGTTCAGGGGCGGGGCGCGTTCAACTTATCAGGCCACCCGCATGGGCATCAGCACGCAGAGGTCGTCGGTGTCGGCGCTGGGGCGGATGACGCGGGGACGGAGGGACTGGCCTCGCGGGGTTATCGTCAAGGCAGGAGGTCGGAGACGGCGATGGTCATGCCCGGCGCAGCGAGCGGCGAGACCGTCTCGGCCCCGCTGAGGTGACGCAGGTCCAGATAGCCGTGTCCGAGCAGGGCATCGGCTATCGGGCCGGGTTGGCGATGAACTTCCAAGACGCGGTCGTTCAAATTGACGATCCAATACTCCGGGATGCCGCTGCGCGCGTACAGGCTCGCTTTGGTGGCTCGGTCGGAAGGAAGGGTGCTGTCGGCGACCTCCACGACGAGCCGCGTCGTTTCCGCTGTCGGCGCACCCTGCCGGTATTCGCGCCAACCGCCGACCACAACCGCCAGATCCGGCTCGGGCATACTCCGGCCGCCCAACGCCAGCGGCATCTGAATGCGGACCCAATGACCCGTCGGGAAGGCCGTACCCAGCGCCTCCTGCATGGCGCCGATTGCAGACTGGTGCGGGTTGTTCTGCGGCATCTTCTGAACGATCTCTCCCTCGATCAACTCGACATGGTCCTCCGGCCCGAGCAGGCCCAGCGCCGTAGCCTGCTCATATTTGTCGCGAGTCCAGAGGTAATGGGGCGGAAACAACACGCCCTTATCGGCGGCGACTATCGACGTCATCGGGTGCCTCCCGGTATATCTCGTTAAACGACCTACATGGGCATGAGGACGCAGAGGTAGTCGGCGTCGTCGGTGGGGCGGATGACGCCGGGGCGGGGTTACGCCGCCCTCTCCCTGCTGCCGTTGAGAGAAAGGATGCTTTCACCCTCTGCCACTTCACTGAGGGTCTTCGTATAAACACTCGCTTCCGCCAGAATGCGCCGGATTTCACTGAGCGGCCCTTCTGTCGTCACCGGCAGGAGCGTCGTGTCGCTCGTCTCCTGGGCGACCCGGCGCAGTCCTTCGAGCAGATCGGCCCAACGCTGCATATACTGGAGAGAGGCCATGAGTTCTTGGGTGCTTTCGATCACAACAGTACCTCCACGACGCCTTTCTGGTTCCCACGGCGGTCGAAGTCGAACATCCCCGCGCCGGAAAGCAGCGGCGACAGCCGTTGAAGCAACGACGAGAACGCGAACACATCCCCATTGAACTGCGACCGGCACGCCTGATAATCCGTCAAAGCCCGCGCGTCGGCGTCAGTCTCGACCAGCGTTCGGGTCACGTCATTATAGATGAACACGAGATCGAAGTCGCCGGGTGCTTCTTGCTGTGAGACAAAACTGCCGTCCAGAATGACCAGGCCGCCCATCCTTTTGTCACGGACCGCGTCACGCCAACGCAACAAGTTCGAAAGAACCTGGGTGCGATGGCTGCCCTGCCCACCGCCGAACGTCGAGATGACCTCCTCCCAAGTCGCCGGGTGGTGGCCTTCTGGAAGCCAGCCGTCTTCTCGAAAAACAGGAATCGTCATCTGGGTCTGCCCGTGCCGATATTATACTCGCCAATCCGTCACAACAGCAAGCGCCGCACCGAACGGTGCGGCGCTGCCGAGGGCCGGGGCGTTAGACGACTTGCATGGGCATGAGGACGCAGAGGTAGTCGGCGTCGTCGGTGGGGCGGATGACGCCGGGGCGCAGCGGCTCGGTCAGCTCGATGTGCAGTCCCTCGCTGTCCAGCACGGCCAGCACGTCCGAAAGGTACTTGGCGTTGAAGGCGATCTCGACGGGGGTGTCGTCGCCCTCGCGGGCCACTTCGACCTCCTCGTAGGCGTTGCCGACGCTGCCGCTCTCCGCCGTGATGGTCAGGCGGTCGCCGTCTTCCGTGGTGCGGATGACGACGCGGCTGGCCGAATCGCGGGCGACGATGGCGGCGCGCTTGACGGCGGCGGCGAAGGGGTCGCGCTCGATGGTCAGCTTCTTGGTGGACTGGGCCGGGATGACGCGCTCATAGTTGGGGAACTGCCCGTCGATCAGGCGCGAGATCAGAGTCGTGTCGCCGCCCTTCTCGTCGGGGATGTGGAACTGGATCTGGTTGGAGGACAGTGTCACGATCACGTCGCCGTCGCCATTCCCGATGATGCGGCCCAGCTCGCTCATGGCGCGGGACGGGACGATGGCGCTGGCGCTGCCGACGCCTTCCTTGACGGCGCAGTCGCGGACGGCCAGGCGGTGCGTGTCCGTGGCGACGAACTTCAGCGAGTCGCCCTGGAAGACGACCAGAACGCCCGTGAGGATGGCGCGGGTCTCGTCCGACGACGTGGCGAACAGGGTCTGCTTGATGGCGTCGCGCAGCACGGCGCGGTCCACGACGAAGCGCGACTCTTCCTTGACCTGGGGCAGCAGGGGGAACTCCTCGGCGGGCAGGCCGAGCAGCTTGTAGTTGGCCTTGTTGCAGCGCAGGCGCAGCGAATGGGTCTCGTCCTCCTCAGTGTATTCCACGTCGGCGTCGGGCATGGCGGCGAGCAGCTCGGTGAAGTTCCGGGCCGGCGCCGTCGCGGCGCCGTCGGCGGCCAGGGTTGGGGTGGGGAGGGTGTGCTCCATCCAC
>CAXUCQ010000512.1:0-2639 GCA_964249295.1 uncultured Armatimonadales bacterium
TAGTCGGGGTCCGTCTTCCGGGCGGCGCCCATGACGGCGGCGTGGATGACGTGTTAGGCTTTGAGGCGTCCGGCGCCCGTTGCGACGGCCTGGCCGACGGCGATGGGGGCCTGCTGCCGCGCTTCTCGCTCAATCACACGGCCCCCAAGTGACTTCAAAGCGCCCGCGACGCCCATGCCCATGCGGAGTTCGGTGTTGGCCGGGTTGACGAGGGCGTCGAGCGGGATGTCGGACTTCAGCGCCGCGATGTTGCCGACTACCAGCCGCAGCGTCATGCCCTCGATCTGAACCGTTGCCAGCGGCTTGTCGATGAGGCTGCGATGCAGGGCGAAGACGCCGTAGGTGAGCGCCAGCACGAGAGGCACGGTCATCAGCGCCGTGATGCCGAGCAGGAGCCAGACGTGGGCGACGCCGTAGGTCGGGCGGTTCAGGCGCAGGGCGGCGTTGAAGACCTGCGACGTGGCGAAGAAGCCGATGGCGAGGCCGAGCCAAGCGACCTCTTTGGCGTTCAAGAGGCCGCGCCGCGCGCACCAGGCGAAGACGGCGAAGATCGCCAGGACGATGGCGAGGTTGGCGATCAGGTCGTAGTCGGGGTGGGTGATGTGGTGGGTCACAGCGCCGCCCATCCCACCGGCTCCGGGGCGGGAGAGTCACGGGGCGCGCGGCCCGCCTTCGCGCTGCCGTCAAAGAGGCTCACAGTCCGCCTCCGTCGCGGCGAGCGCCTTGTCGAACGCCCGGAACTCACCTTCTTGATACATGGCGAACACAACCCGTTCCAGACGGGTGTCCAGATGCTCGCACACGTACTCGGTGACGGTCTGGAGCGCGATGGCCGCCGCCTGATCGAGCGGGTAGCGGTAGATGCCGGTCGAGATGGAACAGAACGCGATGCTCTTCAGCCCCTTTTTATCGGCCAGTTCCAGACACGCGCGGTAGGACGACGCCAGTTTCTCGGCTTCCTTGCTCGCGCCGCCGTTCCAGACGGGTCCGGGCGTGTGGATGACATACGGCTGTTTGAGCGCGTGGCCCCGCGTCAGGACAGCGCTGCCGGTCTTGGCCCCGTGCGGCGCGGCTTTAATCAGTTCGTGCATCAACTGCTGCCCCGCCGCCTTGTGGATCACCCCGTCGATGCCGCCGCCGCCGCGCATGGCCGTGTTGGCGGCGTTGACGATGGCCTCGACGTCCTGATCAAGCACGCTGCCGCGCACGACCTCGATTGTTGTGTTGTGAATTTGCATTTTTATACCGTCACGGGGTCGATGATCTGAACGCCCGGAACCAATGCGGCGTAGCGCGTGAAGTCTTTCGTGTTGAACGTCAGCAGCCGGGTCATGCCGTGTACCTGGGCGATGGCAAGGATGCGGGCGTCGTACACCTGTCTGCCGGACACGCCCGCGCTGACCACCAGCCGCCGCCAAGCTGGGTAAATGGCCGGTGTTTCGGCCAGCATCGGGAACAGCGTCTCGAAACGGGAGAGTTCGGTCTCGGCCTGCACCGGCGTCATCCCCAACCCGTTGGCGGTCAGCGGGCGCGTGGCGACCGCCCAGAACTCGCTGCCATTCTGTGGACAGGTGTAGACAGTCTCACCCGTCGATCGGAGTTTCGTCACGGCCTGCACAGAAACCGGACTCATGGGGTGGCTGAGTTCCGCAAAGCGGAGCAGGAGATTCGTGTCTGTCAGGACACTCACAGGCGATCCTCATAGATGACTTCGCGGCTGTCATCGAGCAGAACAGGGCCGTTCGGGTCGTGGCTATACACCCACTCATGGAAAGCCGCGATCCATTCTTCCGTGGTGGCCGTCTCATAGAAAGGGCGCGCTTTCGCTTTCTGCTGAATCTGCTCCAACAGCAAGTCAAGGGCATAACGGTCCGAAGGTAAACCCTGCTCGGCGGCCTGTTTTTGCAGTTCCATCTCCTGCTCCGGCGGCAGGTCGAGTATCAGTGTCATGGGTGTTCCCTCAGATGCTTCTGATTATCAGTAATCGCGTTGCAAACCCGTGACTCTCCCCTGGATCTCGTCGTCCTGTGTGAAGGCGATCGACGGGTAATTAGCGCGCGAGTTCTGTGAGTCCAGCCAAACCCATGAGCCGCCCTCCCGCCGAAGTTTCTTGACGACTTGACCCTGTGAGGCGAGATTGGCAACGACGATGTCACCGTTGTTGGCTTCTTTTTGGTGTCGCACGAACAGCAAATCGCCTTCATGCATACCAGCGTCTCTCATGCTGTCGCCAGTGACGCGCAGTAGGTAATCCGCCCCGGAGGGGGGCAGGGTGACTTCGCGCGTTTCCTGCTCCTCGTCAGACGACTGCTCAGGCGAGCCGGCGGCGACTAGGCCCAGGACTGGCAGCCGTCGGGCGGTCGTGAACGAGAGGACCTCTGCAGGTACAGGCGCCGCAGACTGTGTCTGCGTTGAGGGGAGCGGGGTCACTTCGGGGGCGGGGAGAGTTTGTAGACCTAAGTCTCCCACGTATAGGTACCGTTCTTCCTTGCCCGGCAGTCGCACTGAAATCTGCCCGCCGTCTGTCGAAGCGGCGGCGGTATGGCACTCGTGGATGCGCGCGCTCATCAGGTCGCACTGCGACAGCACATGTGCCTCGGCGCAGGCCGGTTGTTTTGCTGCGCCGTACTCCGGCAGGG
>CAXUCQ010000513.1:0-2624 GCA_964249295.1 uncultured Armatimonadales bacterium
TTACCCCCATTACCTGCCCTGACGGGCAAGAGGCCCTCGCCCTACCCCCCCAGCAGGAACTCGCGGATGAACAGGATCGTGGCGTAGAACTGGAAGTCCGCGTTGGACTTCTTGATGAAGCCGTGGCCCTCGTCGTTCGCCATCAGGAACCAGACGGGGGCGCCGTTCGCGCGCACCGTTTCCGTCATCTGCAGCGCCTCCGTGTAGGGGACGCGCGGGTCGTTGCGGCCCTGCACGATGAACAGGGGCTTGGTGATGTTCCCGGCGTGGTTGATGGGCGCGATCCGTTCCAGAAACGCCCGCATCTCCGGGTCCCGCTCGTCGCCGTACTCGACCCGCCGCAGGTCCTGCCGATACCCCTCCGTGTTCTCCAGAAACGTCACCAGGTTGGACATCCCCACAATGGGCAGCGCGCATCGGATTCGATCGTCGTCCCGCGTGGCGACGGCCAGCGTCATGTGTCCGCCGTAGCTGCCCCCCGTCACCATGACGCGCCCGGCGTCCAGATCCGGCTGCGTCCCGATCCAGTCCAACAGCGCCGTGATGTCCCGGTACGAGTCTTCCCGCCGGAAGCCGTTGTCCAGCGTCAGAAACGTCTTGCCGTAGCCCGACGACCCGCGCACGTTGGGGTACACCACGGCGGCGCCCAGTTCCTGCAGATGGTAGTTGGCCCGGCCCAGGTAGCCCGGACGGAACTGCGACTCCGGCCCGCCGTGGATGTTGATGATGACGGGCCGTTTCCCCGTAAACCGCGCCGGGGGCCGGTACAGATACCCCGAGATGCTCCGCCCGTCGAAGCTCGGCCAGCGGACCAGTTCCGGCTCCGCCCAGTCCGCCGTGTTCAGGCCGCCGGTCTCGCTCTCCGTCCACCGCTCCACCGGCCCCGTTTCGACGTCCAGCGAATAAACGTCGGACGGCGACCGCACGCCCCCAGCGTGGAACGCCAGCCATCGCCCCTGCGGGTGCCAGGCGACGCCACTGACCACGCCCGCCGGCAGGGCGGCCGGCAGCGCCCGCTCCTGACCCGTCGCCGCGTCCATCAGGCGCAGCACGCCCTGCCCGTCTTCGTTGGTCGTGAACGCGAGCGTTTGCCCGTCCGGCGACAGGTCGAACCCCTCCACGTCCCAGTCGATGTGGCCGGCCAGCGGCGTGTGCTCGCCGGTCGCCGTGTCGAGCCGCGTCAGCCGCAGGAACTCACCGCCCCGGTCCGTGGTCACGAACAAGTTCCGGCCATCCGCGGCGAACTTCGCCGCGCCGTAAGAGACCGTCTCCGCGCCTCCCTTCGGCGTGAGCAGAGTCTTGCCGCCGTCCGCGATGTCCACCAGCCAGAGGTAACTCTCGCCCACGGACACGTACTCCATGACCAGCAGTTGACTGTCGTCGGGCGACCAGTCGCACAACTCCCAGCCGCCGCCCTGCAGCTCCGCGATACACCGATCACTGGCCGGGTCCGCCGGGTCGATGACATAGATGTCCCGGTCGATGCCCGTGCGCCGAGTCGACGTGTACGCCATCCGGTCCTTCGCCGCCGACCAGACGCCCAGTGTGTTCTGCGCCGCGCCGTCCGTCAGCAGGCTGATTTCGCCCGTCGCCAAATCCAGACGATAGTTCTGCGCGAACTCGTCCCCGCCGGTGTCCTTGTTCAGCACCAGAAAATCGCCCCGCCGCGCCTCGAACGTCGCCCCGCGCACGGTGTCCGCGAAGAACGTGACCTGCCGCCGCGCGCCGCCGGGGACCCGGACGTGATGGACCTGTGCCGTTTCGCCGAATCGGGTGCCGACGAGCATCTCCCGCCGCGTCGGGTGCCAGTCGAACAGTGCCGCCATCCGAAAATCCGTGTAGCGCCCGGCGCGCTCGGCCAGTGCGAGGGGAACCTCTGGGACGCCCTCGACAACAAGGTTGTCGCCGGGCTTGATGCTTTGCTCTTTGTTCTTGCTCAATGGCTCGTGACCCTTCCTCTGTGGGTGTGTCCCAGTATGGAAGAGAAACGCCGCGCCTGTCAAGCCAAAGCCAAGCTGAAGGACGGAAGAAGGCCGGGGAGGAAGAGGGCGCATTGCGATGCGCCCCTACGGGGTGGTTTCGCTTCACGTCACGCCGAACGGCATTCGTTGTGGGCAGGGGCGCATCGCGATGCGCCCCCTGAAGCCGTTAGCTGGATGTCACCAGGCGCGCGAGCGTCTGTCGGTCTCCCTCCTCGAAGATTTCGGTGCCGTCACGGGGCGGGGGCGCGAAGCCCGCGCCGCAGTGTTCGCAGCGGTCCCGGTCCGCCACCCGCAGGCGGCCGCAGTTCGGACACGTCTCCCGCGCGGGCCAGTCGCGCAGCGACAGCAGCAGCAGGACGCCCGGCAGGCCGAGCCAGAACACGCCGACGGCCCAGGCCCACCGCCCGCCGCGCGTGAAGACACAGCGCCGCCCGATGAGCCAGGCTCCGTAGGAGCACAGCAGGCCGCTCGGAACGGACAGGACGCCAAACCACGTCCAGCATCGTGGGGCATCCGCCTGGATCATTCGGAAGGAGTTGCCGTCGGAACGGGGGCCGAAGAAAGCAACGGCGTTCACGACTCCCGTCGCCACAGGGGGCGAGAGCAGGCCGAACAGGGACACGGACAGGGGCGGTTGTGCGT
>CAXUCQ010000514.1:0-2622 GCA_964249295.1 uncultured Armatimonadales bacterium
GATGCCGGCGAAGCGCGTTTCGCCCGCGACGTAAAGGTTCTCGTGGGCGACGGGCGTCGCGAGACCGGCCTGCGCCAGCGGGACGGCGACTTCCAGGCAGGAGCCGCGCCACGCGGCCAGCGCGCCGGGAACGCCGGCCACGGGCAGGGGGCGGCCCTCGGCGCGGGGCGTGACGCTGCCCGTCACGCAGGGCGGCTGGGCCGCGCCGGGCAGGACCGGGCGGAGGGTGATGGCGTAGCCGACGCGCGACGACAGGCGCTGGTGGGCGTCCATGCGGACGTAGACGTATCGGGAGTCGCGGCAGGCGAAGAGTCGGGTGATGTCGGCGCTGGACTGGAAGGCGCGCAGGACGGTGTCGCCGATGGGGTCGAGGGCGACCGGCGCCTGCCCCGCCCACTCGCGGGGATTGCCGTCGATGTGGATGCGGCCATCGGGGACGCGCACGAGGCCCTGTGTCCTGGGCGCGAGGGTGCCGAACAGCTCGTTGATGCGGGCGAAGGAGAACAGGAAGCGGCTGGAAACCTCGGTCTGGCTCGGGTAGCGCTTGATCGCGGCGTATTTCGCCTGCACGTCACGGCGCGACAGCGGCAGTTGGACCCAGCGCGTGTCCAGGTCCGCCATCTGCGCGGGCGGCGGCAGCGCGGCGCCTTCGTGCAGGCCTTGTGGGACGGGCCAGTCGCCGCGGTGGACCAGATAGAAGTGCAGGCGGCAGGCCTGCGCCCACGGCACGCCCTGCGTTCTCAGATCGTTCAGGGCCGTCTGCACAAAGACGCCGGCGGCGGAATGATCCGGGTGGTCGTCGCTCGGGTGGGTGACGTAGATGTCGGTCGGCCTGTCGGCCTGCATCTGCGTTTCCACGTCGTGCAGCAGCGCCTCGCCCGAGTACGGCGCGTCCGGCGTCGGGGCGTCGTTGTAGGGGCTGTGGTCGGAAAGCGTGTAGAAGGAGCGGAACGGCCTCTGCGACGACCAGTTCGTCGTCCACATCGGCATCAGGCCCCGGTCGGGGTAGCCGAGGAACGCCACACGGTCGGCGGGGACGCCCAGCACGCGCATCGCGGCCCGCGACTCGTCCTGACGGCGGTAGGCGTAGCGGACGAAATCTTTGGGCGCGACGCTGAATTCGCGGAAGTCGCGCTGGACGCCGATGCGGAAGCCGTCGCCGTTGGTGATGACGACGACGCGGACATCGGCGCCGGCCCTGCGCGCCTGGCGCATCAGGCCCGCCGCGCCCAGCGCCTCGTCGTCGCAGTGCGGGGCGAAGACGAGCAGGCGCTGGTCAGAGCGTGGGGCGGGCATGGCGGCGAATTTTTCTTCCTCGGCCAGGGCGCGGTTGCTGGCGTAGATCCGGTACGCCATGCTCAGGCCCAGCCCGCCGACCAGCAGGGGCGGCAGGGCCAGGGTCAGCAGCATCGCGCGCCGCCAGCGGCGGGGCGCGTCAGGCGCGGGCTTCGGTGTCCGTTTCCGTTTGAGCATAGGTTGTGTTTACTTCGGGCGTGAGTCCCCCAGGACTGAAGTCCTGGGCTGCCAGGGAGAAGACTGCCCGCCTTCGCGGGCGCGAGACAGCGGCCGGACGCTCTGCCGTGTTCCGACGCCCGCGAAGGCGGGCAATCTGCCCTTCGCAGCCCAGGACTTCAGTCCTGGGGGACTCACGCAGGAGGCCTGTTCACTTGGCGCGCAGCAGCGGGCGCACCTCCGCGTAGGCGTCGGAGATCAGGGCCTCCCAGCGCATCACCCAGGGCAGGGGGGACTGTTTCAGGGTCGTGGCCGCCCGCTCCAGGCTCGGCCACTCGACGACGGCCTGGGCCGCGCTGTCCAGGCCGGCGGCGGCCAGGATCAGCGCGGCCCGGTCGACGTCGCGCGGGCGCTCCTCGCGCAGCAGCCAGCAGGTGTCGAGCAGGGCGTACTTGAAGCTCTTCAGGTTCCACCAGGACTGACGCGCCCAGTCGTCGGCGATGGCCCACTCGCGGCGCTTGAACTGCTGGCGCAGCGTCCGCAGCGAGTCCGTGAAGCCGTGGGTGATCGACTCGAGGGCGTCCTCGCGGCGCACCGGCGGCAGGGCCAGGTCGCCGCGCAGCGGGCGGACGAAGGCGAACTGGAATCGGTAGAACGACGGCAGGGCGGCGTATTCGGCGGCGCTCAGCACGAAGAACTGCACGTCGGGCGTCCGGTCGCGGCACTCCTGGGTGGCGTGCGTGACGCAGTTCTCGACGGCGTCCACCACGAGCAGGAAGTCCAGATCGTGCGCCTGGGCGGGGTCCGCCGCCGCCGAGCCGTACAGTCCCAGCAGGCGCAGGTTCCCGCCGAGCCGTGCGGCGGTGACTTTGGTCAGCTCTTCGATCAGCGCATTGCTTGGCATGGCGTCGGTGAGGCATCCCGTGCAGAACGGAGGGACAGAGTTCAAGACCGAGACAGGAACAAGGCAAGAAGACAGAGATAAAAGAAGTGGCGGAACGGGTGGGATTCGAACCCACGAATGAGAGTTAACCCCATTACACGATTTCCAGTCGTGCTCCTTCGACCAACTCGGACACCGTTCCGTATCTACGGCTATTGTAACATGAGAATCGGCAGCCTGTCAAGGTCAGTAGCCATGTTCGCCGGGCCGTATCTGCACCGTACCTC
>CAXUCQ010000515.1:0-2612 GCA_964249295.1 uncultured Armatimonadales bacterium
TCGCTGCCCTGTTCGTGCTGGCCGTCCTCGGCGTCATCGCGCTGGTCTGGTACGGCAGTCAGGCCCTGTCCATCCCCAACGACGTCCAGGTGCCGAACCTCATCGGCAAGACCATGGACGAGGCCAGACAGATGGCCGCGCAGCAGCACTTCACGCTCACCGAAGGCGGCTCGGACTACAGCGCCAAGTGGCCCGAAGACCAGATCTACCAGCAGGACCCCATACCGGGGCGCACGATCAAGGCGCAGAAAGAAGTCACCGTCTTCCGCAGCCTGGGGCCGCGACTGCTGAAAGTCCCGCGCCTGGTCGGCGAGACGCGCGACCGGGCCATGAGCGACCTGCAAGACGTCGGCCTGCCGGAAGGAACGATCACCGAGGAATACAGCGAGACCATCCAGAAGGGCGTCGTGCTCCGCCAGACGCCCGACGCCCAGCTCGGCTACGGCGACCCCCGTGGACCACGCCATGGTCGCCCGCAACACCGCGCTCAACTTCGTCGTCTCGAAAGGCCCGCAGCCGCCCGACCCGCCCCAGTCCGCCGCCGCGGAGGCGACCGCTCCCGACACCATCAACGTCCACTGGGACGCCGCCCCGCGCGCCGTGTCCTACACCGTCTACCGCCTGTACAATGGCGCCACGACGACCGTCGCCAAAGGCGTGCCGGACACGCGCTTCACCGACCACGGCCTGCAGCCGGACACGACCTACACCTACACCGTCGACGCCGTCAACTCGGCGGGTCCCTCGGGCGCGAGCGACCCGGCGGTCGTCACGACGCCCGCCAAGCCCGTCGCCTCGCCGATTCTGCCCTCAGACACCGTCGTGACGCCCGGCAGCAGCCCCGAATCGCCCGATGCGGCGGGGCAGGGGACCGACAGCGCGGCGCCGCCGCCGGCGGCCTCCGGCGAGCCGCCGTCGGCCAAGATGCGCCAGTTCACCGTCGCCTTCCGCGTGCCGCGCCATTCGCACCACCCGCGCCGCGTCCAGTTCGAGGTCCAGGACGTGACCGGCACCAACCTGGTCTATGACGAGACGCACTCCGGCGGCGACGAGATCAGCGCCCCCGTCCAGGGCTTCGGCAACAAGATCACCATCCGCATCTTCATCGACGGCAGCCTGGTCAAGCAGCAGACGCTTTGAGGCAATAAACTTCTTGCGCAAGTCACCCAGGGCTGAAATCCTTGGCCGAGGAAGGCGTACCGCCCGAGGGTAACGACGCAAGAATTGGAACCATCCGACGCCCACGAAGGTGGGCAATATGCCCTTCGTGGCCCAGGACTTCAGTCCTGGGTGACTTGCGCAAGGGGTCTCATGTCGGACCGATCGGGACACCAACCATGAGCATCAAGATCGCGCCGTCCATCCTGTCCGCCGACTTCGGCGCCTTCGCCGAGGCCACCGCCGAACTCGCCGAGGCCGGCGCGGACTACATCCACATCGACGTCATGGACGGCCACTTCGTACCCAACATCACGTTCGGCCCGCCCCTCGTCAAGGCGCTGCGTCCGGTCACGTCCGTGCCGTTCGACACGCACCTGATGATCGAGAACCCGGAACAGTTCGTCACGGAGTTTGCCAAATCCGGCAGCGACATCGTCACGGTCCACCCCGAGACCACGGACCACCTCCACCGCCTGCTGCATCAGATCAAGGACGCCGGGGCCAGGCCCGGCGTCGCGCTCAACCCGGCCACACCGCTCAGCGCCATCGAGTGGGTGCTGGCCGACCTGGAGCGCGTCCTGGTCATGACCGTCAACCCCGGCTTCGGCGGCCAGGCCTTCATCTCCGAGATGCTCGCCAAGGTCGCCGACCTGGCCCAGATGCGCGCCGCCCACGGCCTGCGCTTCGAGATCGGCGTCGACGGCGGCATCAACCCCGACACCGCCCCGCTCGTGGCCCGCGCCGGGGCCGACGTGCTCATCGCCGGCAGCGCCGTCTTCCGCCACCCCGACGGCCTGGCCGACGCCATCGCCGAAATCCGACGCGCCGCCGACGGCGCGACCGCCGGAGGACGATCCTGATGCTCCCCGCCCTGCTGACCCTGGCGCTGCTGGCCGTCGCCGGCTACGGGGCATGGGAGGTGCGCCGCTGGCGGACGGCTGACGGGCCGGACCTGATCTCCCCCCGGCAGCGCCGCCTCCGCGTGTGGGGCCTGCTCTTCCTGCTGCTCACGCTGGGCCTGTGGCTCTTCGGGACGACTCAGCCCATCCCCCGGCACGGGCCGAAGACCCGCGCCGAGCGCGAGGCCGCCCTGCGCTTCGTCGGCTACTGGACCGTGACGTCCCTCTGCGCCCTGCCGCTCATCCCGCTCGCCCTGCTCGACTCGCGCGAAAACCTGCGCCGCCTCGCCGACGAGCGCCGCCGTCTTCTCCAGGAAACGCTCGGCGTCGATCCCAATGAGGTCTCGCGCCCGTCCAGGGGCTAGTCGCCCCCCTGGACGGTCCTCCCTGTCCAAGAGGCACCCATGCAGCAACCCACCGACGACGCACATATGCGGCGGGCGCTCCGGCTGGCGGTCGGGGCGCGGCACGCCAGCCCCAACCCCGCCGTCGGCTGCGTCCTGGTCGGGCCGGACGGCGGCTGGATCAGCGGCCAGGTGATCCGCGCCAACG
>CAXUCQ010000516.1:0-2608 GCA_964249295.1 uncultured Armatimonadales bacterium
CGGTGAACGACTTGCTCTCGGAGGCCGCGGTGACGGCGGGCAGGGCAGGCTTGGGCGGGGTCGTCGCGAGCACGAGCGCCTGGTAGGAGATGTCGTTCTTTTTGGCCGCCAGTTTGTCGCCGTCGACTTGGTACGTGTCGCTCATGTACTTGCCGCCGTTCGCGCGCAGCTCCCGATACTGTTCGAGCGCGCGCAGGGCGCGGTTTTCGTTGATCGGGTGGTCCTGCGCGTAGACCGGCTCAGCGCCCTCCTGTTTTTCCACCTGCTCAAGAACCGTAAACGTGCGGATCATGCCGCTAGGGTCATAGCCGGCATTGTAGGCGAATTTCTCGCCCCACCGATCCGCTTCGTATTCGTCGTTACGGCTGTAGTGAAGCTGATCCAGTTCATATAGCACGCCGCCGGCTTCACCGACGGCGTAGCTGCGGCTGAGAAGGCTCGCCAGGGTGACGAGGATGCCTTTGCCCTGGGCGTCGGACATCTGCTTGACGACGTGGCGGCGGACGACGTGGGCGGACTCGTGGCCGATGACGCAGGCGACGGCGTCATCGTCGTTGCCGAGCTTGTCGAGCAGGCCGCGGTAGACGTAGACGTAGCCACCGGGGATGGAGAAGGCGTTGACCTCGGGCGAGTCGATGACGCGGACGCGGAACGAGACGTCCGGCCTGTCTTTGATCGCCTGGGCGAAGATCGGCTGGGCGATCGAGTTGATGCGGCGGTTGTACTTGCCGTCGGTGACGAACTTGGCCTGCGCATCGATCTCCTGGGCGGCCTGCTTGCCCATGTCGTTCTCCTGGGTGGTGTCAACATCGTTGCCGATGCGGCCACTCTGGCACCCCGTTCCCGCCAGCAGGGCCAGCAGGCCGCAGGCCGCGATGGGGGCGACGCGGCGTAGCGTTGAGAGTTTTTTCACTTGCATGGTACGACTTTCTACGGATGAGAAACGGGGCGGGCCGTGTGGACTTTCCGCCAGAGATCATCGGCCTGGTTCTGCAAAGCGCCGAGCGCGTGCCGCGCCTGTCCGAGCGTCGCCTGGGTCTTCTCCGCCGGCTCTTGGACGGCGTGGTGCAGGTCATCGACGCCGCGCTGCAGTTCGCGCTGGGCGGTCGGGAAATCGGCGCGCAGCGCGGCCTCGCGCGCGAGTGTTGTGTGCCGGTCGGCCTGGTCAAGCCATGACCGATCTGCGCTGCCCTCCTCTGCCGCCGTCCGGCTGCCGCCCGACGCCTGGACCTGCGTCTGAAGCCGAACGACCTGCTGCTGGAGTTGACGGATCTGCCAGCCATTATAGCCGCAGACGGCGATCAGTATCACAATCAGGGTGCGGGTCAAGAAGCGGCGGATCATGTAAAGGTTACCTGCGCCGCCTCACCCATTCTTTGGCCCGCCGCTCAGCCGCGCCTTCCAGTCTCTGCGAACGTGCCGCCAGCCGCGAGACGTTTGAGTTGTCGGCCTTCGTCAGAACGACACGGGAGTTGGTCGCCGCCGTGCCGGTCCACTTCGCCTTGTACGGCTCGGCGCCGCGCAGGAAGTCGAACACGGAGCGTCCTTCCTGAATCGCCGTCTGCAGGGCGCGCGCCGTGAGGACCGTGCCGAGGCTCCACTTCGCCAGCGTCGGCTCGAAACCGCCTTGATAATAGCACACCCGGTCGCCGAACGCGAAACAGTAGAGGCACGCCTGGGTCTGCCCATCCAGTTTGAGACAGAAGAGCCGGAGCCAGCCGCGGCCGAGCAGGGCGCGCGCCGCCTCGCGGTGGAACCGCTGCACGGTTCTGCCTCCCAATACGCCGGGGAGCCAGCGTTGGTTCCAGCGGCGCTGGTGCAGCTCGAAGAGCCGCGTCATCTCGGCGTCGAGCGTGGCCGGGTCGGTCACGTATCCTGCCTCGACGGCGTAGACTTTCTGCAGGGCGCGGTCATGGTAGCCGATGTTGGCGCGCGTTTTTTTGCCGAACTGTCGCGCCAGCGCGTCCCAGTCGCTGGGCAGGGCGATGTAGGGACACGGCTCCCCGACGGCCTCCAGTCGGGTCAGCCCGTCCCTAGGCGTGCAGGGGTGGGACCGGAGCAAGCCCCCTTCCCGCTGCTGCTGCAAGTCGACGATCTGCCGGCCGCGCGCGCGCCGCAGTTCGGCGTAAAACGCCTGGGCGACGGCGCGTTCACAGCCGGGCGCGGCGATCACGTCCAGATAGTCGGACGCGCCGGTGCCGAGGAACGACACGCGGCGCAGCGGCGTGCCGTACCAGAACGAAGTCATCAGCGGCGCGAGGCCGACCAGCCGCCCCGCCCCGTCGCGGAATGTCATCAGGCACAGGCGTCGTCCGGGCCGCGTCCCGTAGAAGCGCCACCAGGCGGCGTTCCACTCGAAGGTCTGGAACACGGTGGCCGTGGCGCACTGATCGGCGAGCGCCCGCCATTCGTGTTCGATCCGCGTGAAGGCGTAACGATCCGTGAGGGTCGTCGTCCGAACGGAGGTCTGAGCCTGCGAGACATTGGTTTCGAGTGTGTTCAGGCTCATGCGGCTCCATCAACGTCCGTATAATAGCAGATGTCCGGGGCGGTGTAAAGGGTCAGCCTCCCACCCCGCTCTTATCGGACGCAGGCCGCCCCCCCCCCC
>CAXUCQ010000517.1:0-306 GCA_964249295.1 uncultured Armatimonadales bacterium
GAACGTGTCCTCGGCCAAGGCCGCCAGCTTGTGAGTCTTTCAGTAGCGCTACGGCTTCTTGTACAGCATAGTCTCGGTCGGCAGCGTCAGCGCGTCCTCCTCGATGGGCTTGAGCAGCGGGAAGCGCAGGTCCGGCTGTGTGACCGTCGCCCGGTACTCCACCTGCACCTCGCCCTGGGGCATCAGCAGCCGCCGGCACGGGTTGCCGTAGAAGTCGAGAAAAGGCTCGGCGGGGGTGTGCGGCGTGATCGTCAGCGACGTTTGTTCGACCATCTGCGCCTCGCCCAAGGGTGCCACTTCGATCTG
>CAXUCQ010000517.1:316-2607 GCA_964249295.1 uncultured Armatimonadales bacterium
GTCGTCGTCACATGGATGTCGAGTTTCAAGGCACGGGTCCTAAATTGGCAGTCTCCCAGGGCTGAACCCCTGGGCTGGAGAAAGCGTTCTGCCCGAGGCTAAGGGCGTAAGAGAAACGGCCATGCTCAACCGCGCCTGGTTGGGGTACGAGCGCAAGCGTTGGTTGCAGCGGGTGTTAAGCCGCTCAGTGTTTGGGCTTGACATGTGCGTCCGCATACGCCTGGTTACGCGCCGAGGTGGTCGTGACCCAATTTGCCATGATGATGCCGATGCGCTTGTAGCACAGCACGATGGCCCCGTAACACAGCAGGCTAAACAGCATAATAACAGACTACCTGATGAGCCAACGCTTGAGAGAGTATGCCATAGCAGTCCCTTTGTCTGAGTGGCCCAACGGCAAAGCTTACCTGCGGCACGCGGAGTAACGACGAAGTCAGTGTGGCGTCAGACACAGCAAGTGTTGGGCCTCTTGCTATAAACGCTCGAAGTATACTTTGCCTGTGATTTCGCGATTGGGATCATGCCCGCTCAGGTTCGGATCCCAGAAGACCCACTTTTCCAGCCGATTTATGATACATTCCCAAACGAAAAGGCCGAACAGCAATGCCGCTCTGTCTTGAACTTTTTTCTCGTCTGGGTTTTGACCTTCAAACACCTTTGCAACGTGATATAAGCGAGATATTGGATGAGGCCAGGGCGAAAGTTCAGAGCCTAAAAAAGAACTGCTAAAGGTGCGCGAACCGCTCTTCTCTGGGGCCATGTTGTCAATAATGCTATCGAGTTCGTCGCGGACTTCAGCGACACGCACTGGCCCCAGTTCTTTTATTGTTGCGGCGAAAGAACGAGAGTGTGGAACTGTAGTAATGTTCTTGTCATCCAGAGTGTATAGCATAGCAGCAACCTTTATCAAGACGTCTGACAGGGCGCTCTGCCCCGTTCCGTCGCCCGCGAAGGCGGGCAGATGCTCTCCCCAGCCCAGGATTTCAGCCCTGAGCAGTATCCTTCGTCAGAACGGTGTCGTGCCGCTCGCTCTCGACAGGCCGCGGGTAGTCCGTCGTGTAGTGCAGGCCGCGTGACTCGCACCGCCGCCGCGCGCACGCGATAATCAAGGACGAGACTTCCAGCAGATTCCGCAGCTCCAGGCCCTCGTCCGACGGCAGGCAGTCGTCGAACAGGGGCTGCGCCTCCTGGCGGATGACGGCGACGGCGTCCGCCGCTTTCTGCAGGCGCGCGTCGGAGCGGACGATGCCGACGTACTTCTGCATCACCGTCTGCAGCCGGTTCCGCAGGGCCGCCAGCCGCGCGTGGTTGACTGGGCTGACGCGCCGCGCCGTTTGCGGGTACTCCGGCTCGGAGCGGCCCCCCTCCCTGTCTTCCCGCGCCAGCGCGTCGTCGGCGGCCCGCTTGCCGAAGACCAGCGCTTCCAGCAGGGAGTTCGACGCCAGCCGGTTCGCGCCGTGGACGCCCGTGCTCGCCACCTCGCCGCAGGCGTAGAGCCGGTCGATCGTCGTGCGCCCGTTCAGGTCCGTCACCACGCCGCCGCACGAGTAGTGCGCGGCGGGGACGACCGGAATCCAGTCCGTCGTGATGTCGATGCCGAACGACAGGCAGCGCGCGTAGATCGTCGGGAAGTGCGCTTTGATCTCGGCGGGCGCCAGGTGCGTCACGTCTAGGAACACGCACTCGTCGCCCGTCTTTTTGATCTCGCTGTCGATGGCGCGGGCGACGATGTCGCGCGGGGCCAGGTCGCGGCGCTCGGCGTCGTATTCGGCCATGAACGCCGTCCCGTCCTTGCGCCGCAGGATGCCGCCCTCGCCGCGCACGGCCTCCGAGATCAGGAAACTCTTGGCGTCCGGGTGGAACAGCGACGTCGGGTGGAACTGGATGAACTCCATGTCCGCGATCTGCGCGCCCGCCCGCCACGCCATCGCCACGCCGTCGCCCGTGGCGATGCTCGGGTTGGTCGTGAACGGGTACACCTGGCCCGCGCCGCCCGTCGCCAGCAGCGTCGCCCCCGCCAGAAACGGCGCGATCTCCCCCGTCGCCTCGTCCAGCACCCACGCCCCCCGGCACCTGCCTTCTTCCACAACCAAGTCCACGGCGAAGTGGTGCTCGAAGACGGTGATGTTTGGGTGCGACCGCGCCGCCTCGACCAACGTGTGCTCGACCTCTTTGCCCGTCAGGTCGGCGGTGTGGATGATGCGCCGCCGCGAATGCCCGCCCTCGCGCCCCAGCGCCAGATGCCCCTGCTCGTCCCGCAGTTCCTCCATAATGCCGTCGGCGAAGAAGCG
>CAXUCQ010000518.1:0-2607 GCA_964249295.1 uncultured Armatimonadales bacterium
CCGTCCCCAGGAGGGTGCTCTGGCGCTCCGGCAGGCGGGTCTGTGGGTCCCCCCAGAGCTTCTGGGTGACGACGCTGCCCTGCGTCGGGCGCGTGCTCTTGTACAGCAGCGCGGGCTTGCCGTCCAGCGTCGCCCTGGCGGCGGGTGAGGCCGGGTAGTCCGCCAGCGCGGGCAGCCCCGCCGCGCCGAAGCCGTTCGGCGGCGCGTCCGACTTGCGGTACTGGTTGCGGGCCGCGCTGAACTCGGTCATCGTCTTGCCGTCCGAGATCATGATCGCGTCGGGGGTGGTCACCCCGGCGTGGCTCTGCTCCATGCGGACCAGGCCGGGGCGGGACAGCGTGACGTGGAGGACGGCGGCGGGCTGGAGCGGCCCCGCGGGCGACGGCGTCGAGATGGTCTCCGTGACCTGGACGGTGTCGGCCTTCTCGACCGCCGCCAGCGCCGGGCTGGCGGACGCAGACGGCGCGGCGCTGGCGACGCCGGGAGCCGCGAGCAGCAGGGCGGCGGGGAGTGCGTAGTTCTTCATAAGCGTCTCCTTCAAGTGAAAGTGGGGCGATTCGGGAGAAACGCGGTCATGCCTGGCCGGGCGTTTCTTTGGTCCCGGCTGGCGGCGTGAACGTGAACGCTGAAGGCGGCAGGGGCTGGTTGACCAGCCATTCGGAGTAGTTCTTCCGGTAGACCTCGCGCAGATTGCCGTCAACCGTCCGGTAGTCGATGTGGCGCACGGGCAGCTTCGTCTGGGTGTCGAACCACCATTCCATGCGGATCGGCGACTTGTCGTGGGTGCTGCCGTCCAGGCGCGCGTACAAGGTGGGGTGGCCGTCCAGAGCGGCGGCTTCGGCCTTGAACGGGAAATAACCGGCGGTGATCTCCGACACCGGATCGTAACCCGCTTGGAGGCGGAACGGGTAGCGCGTCACGGTCTTGGCCTTCGAGTCGTAGACGGTCTCGATCTTACCATCACACACCGTCACCGACCCCACGTAAGGGTCGCCGGGCGAGTCCAGCGTTTCGATGCGGAACTGATTCTCGCGGGCGGCCAGGACGCGGGCCTTGTGATGGAACGTCCGCCTCCCCGACGCACCGGGATAAAAGATGTCTTCCGTGACTTGGAGGCTGACGTATGTCTTGAGTGATGCCGGTTCGACGGTCTGGGGGGCCGGCGCATTGGGGGCGGCCCCGGCGGAGAAAGCCAGCCCGGCAAGAATCAGCGAGAGAACAGCACAGCGCGGCATGATTGCCTTTCCCTAGTGTAGAGGTCAGTGCGGAGCCAACAGCCTGTCAAGGACATGGGACAGCGCGGTCTCAAAATCGCCGCTTGGGTCGTAGCCGACTGCGACGGCGCGGACCTTGTCGTGCGTGTCCACCACGACCAGCATGGGGAGCGCGTCGGCCCCGTAGCGGGTGGCGGCGTCGCGCTTCAGGTCGCTCAGCATCGGGAACGTCAGATTGTTCTCGCGGGCGAACGCCCGGATGGCGGGCGGCGCGTCGCTGGAGTTGACGCCGTACACGTCGGCGCGGCCCGCGTACTTCCGCGCGACGCGCTCCAGGTGGGGCAGTTCCTCATGGCAGGGGCCGCACCAGGTCGCCCAGAACGAGAACACGACGGGCCTGCGCCTGACCTCCTGGGACAGCGAGACCGGGCGCCCCGAGGCGGCATCCGGCAGCGTCCAGTCCGGCGCGTCCTGGACCTGATCGGCGGGCAGCAGCTTCAGCCCGTCGCCACCGGCGTCGGCGACGGTGACGGAGCGGACGCTGAAGAACAGAAAGCCGAACGCCACTAGGAGTAGGAGCACGACCGGGACGATTTGGGCGCGTTGCATGGTTGCTTCTACCGGCAGATGCTCGCGGACGGTTCCCCGGCCTCAAGAGAACACTAAGCGGACCCGGTAGGACAGGTAATCGACCAGGTTGATGAGCACGATCAGCAGCAGGATGACCACGCCCGCGTCGAGCAGCTTGTACAGCCGGATGTCGTTGAGCAGGGCGAAGCCCAGGCCGCCCGCGCCGACGATGCCGACGATGAACCCGTCCTTGATGTTGTATTCCAGCGAGTACAGCATCGTCGACAGGTACAGCGGGAAGACCTGCGGCAGCATCCCGAAGACGAACACCTGCGCCCCGTTGCCGCCCGCCGCCCGCACGGCCTCGATGGGGCCGACGGCCACCGACTCCAGCGCCTCGGCGTAGAGCTTGGCGAGCGAGATGAACGTCACAAAGGCGATGGCGATGGCGCCCGCCGACGGACCCAGGCCGATGGCGGAAACGACGATGAGCGCGTAGACGATGGTCGGCACGGCCCGCGCGATGTTCAAGGCCGTCTTGATCAGGCCGCTGACGACGCGCGGCACGGCCCCCGTGCGGGCGGCGAGGAACGAGGCCGGGAAGGCCAGCAGCGCGCCGATGGTCGTGCCGACGATCGCCATCTGGATCGTCTCGGCCAGCGGCTCCGCCAAACCGCTCCGCAGGCTCAGGTCGTACTTCCAATCGGCGCGCGTCTTCGGGAACATGCTGCCGACGTACTCGGCCCCGCGCTGTACGCCCGTGCCGAAGTGCGAAAAGTCGAAGTGGAGGCCGATGAACGCCCAGGCGATGATCGCCAGGGTC
>CAXUCQ010000519.1:0-2605 GCA_964249295.1 uncultured Armatimonadales bacterium
GCTGCCGCCGATGACGCGCGGGGCGATGATGTTGTCGAAGATGACCTGGTGGATCACGACCATGATCGCGGTCACGCCCAGGGCCGCGCCGACGCCGTGCGTGGCCAGCGCCGTCAGGCCGATCAGCAGGGTCGAGGTCAGCGCCCCGAAATAGGGGATGGTGTTGAGGATGCCCGCCGTCACCGCCAGCGTCAGCGCGTAGTCGCCCAGCCCGGCCAGGCGCAGCACGCCGTACACGACGACGATGTCCAGACCCATCACCATCAAAACGCCGCGCACCCAGTTGCCGAACACGGCGATCACGTCGGTGACGATCCGCAGGATGTCCTCGCGGCGCCCGCGCGGGGCGAGCAGCAGCGTCTTGCCCAGGATCTTGTTGAAGTCCAGCAGGATAAAGAACGTGATGATCGGCACGATCACGACCCAGACCAGGTTGCCGGCCAGGGCGGGCAGGTTGGCCGAGAACCACTGCAGGCCCCGCCCGACCAACTCGGGCAGGTGCCTGGCCTGGTGGATGACCGGGTCGCGCAGCGACGGCAGGTGCGGGACGTGCAGCTTGTCCATCCAGTGCGTGGCGAGGTTGGCGACGGCCTGCGCGTCCGGATGCGGCGCCTGCAGCTCCGGCGGGATGTGGCTGACGATCAGCGTCTGCATCTGACCGCTGATGATCGGGATCAGCCACACGATCACGGCGCCGAGGGCCAGAAACAGCAGGTAGATGACGGCGATCGCCAGGCCGCGCCGGATTCGCATCCCGAGGAAGCCGTTGCGCTCCATCCGGTCCACCTCCGGCGTCAGCGTCATCGCGATGATGCCCGCCACCAGCAGCGGCGGAATCAGCGCGCGGACTCCCCAGAGCAGCCACAGCACCACGAACGTCAGCCCCAGGTAGCCCAGCACGGTGAACAGCGAGACGACTTTTTTCTGATCGAACGTCGGGACGGTAGGCATGGGTTCACCGGGCAGGCCTTACGGCGCGAGGGGTAGGCCGATAAACGTGCGCTTAGGCTCGTCCGGCTCGTCGTCCTCGACCTCGATGTAGTTGTCCAGGATGTCGAACAGCTCCCACAGGTCGCGGTTCGAGTTGAACCGCACGTCGTAGTTGGCGGCGACGTCGGCGAAGTAGTCCGGCTCGCGGCTGCCGGGGCCGGCCTCGGCGACCCACCCCAGGAACGCCGTGGCGGCGCCCTCCGTGGGCATCCCCGCCGGGTCGTCCTCCGCCGTGGCCCGCAGTATCTTGCCCAGGGCGATGGTCTGCCGCTGGAGCGAAGGCGCCGCGCCCCCGCCCCCGCCCCCGTCGGCCATAACAGCGTCAGCCATCGGTTAAGCCCCGAGTCTCTCCAGCGCGTCTTCGACGCGCGTCAGGACCTTGGTCCGCAGGCCCTCGATGGCGGTCTCGCGGACGCCCATGTAGTTGATGGCCGCGTAGCCGCCGAAGCTCTGGAAGGCCTCGTAGGTCGAGAACTTGGACGCGAAGGCGGGGACCGCGACCGGCTCCTTGGTGTCCGCGTCGAAGACCTCGATGTTCCTGACGAACGCCGTGCCTTTGTCGGTGTCTTTGATGCGCTCGTTGTAGGTGAGCCGGATCGTGTACCGCCGGCCCATCCGCGTGGTGTATCGTTCCGTGATGTCCATAAGTTAAAACCGTCTCCGCGGCTTCCCGTTCGCCGGGCGGGGCCGTTTCTCCTGCCCCGCTCCCGTTTCCCGTCCGACTCGGGCCGCGCCGGGCGTGGGCCGCGCGGGGGCCGACTTGAGCCTGTCCGCCCAGACGCCGGGGCGGTGCTTCAGGACGAACGCGCGCATCGCTTCGGCCCGTGGACCTTCGCCCAGCCCGGCATACGCCTGGGCCAGCAGCGCGTGGGCCTCCCCGCTCGCGTCCAGGAACCGCTGCCCCCGCCCCCGCGCCCCCCCCCGGCCACCGGGGTCCAGCGGGGCGACGGCTTCGCGCCCCCGGCGCGCGGCGACGTACTCGCGTCCCAGCGCCAGCCGCGCGGCGAAGACGCGGTTGACGCCGATAAAGAAGGGCGTCAGCACGACCAGGATGCTGAGCAGGTCGAGTGGCTTGTGGTAGGGGAAAAAGCGGCTCTGCGGCACGTTGACGAACGCCATGCCGAATGGAGCCAGCAGGGCGAGAACGACGACCGGGATGCCGTAGCGGAGAATGATACGGCCCAGGGCGCGGTCGGCGGCGTCGTTGATGACGGGAGAGGAAAAATCTGGCACGGGGTCAGTATACCACAGAGCGCGGAACACGGACGGCAAAATACCCCGGCAGCCTGGGCGGCGCGGACCGGGGTAAGTCGGGGCGAACAACATCTTGAGGAGGTGTCACGCCTCGGCGGCCGTGACTCGCATCACCTCCGCCGCCTGCGGACCCTTGTCGCCGTCCACGATGTCGAACTCGACATCCTGGCCTTCCGCGAGGGACTTGTAGCCTTCCTGCTGGATCGCCGAGTAGTGGACGAAAACGTCCTTGCGCCCGGCCACTTCGATAAAGCCGTAGCCCTTCGCGTCGCTGAACCACTTCACTTTCCCGTTTAACATGGTCGTGCCTGCGTGCCTCCAATGCCGAGAAAACAAGACCGAGAACAGTCGCTGTCTGCCG
>CAXUCQ010000520.1:0-2601 GCA_964249295.1 uncultured Armatimonadales bacterium
CGGCGTGTTCTGTCCCTTCGCCGCCGCACTTGTTTGTTGGTTGATCATAACATTCCTTGTTTCTGCGGGGGCCGGGGTGGGGGCTTCATGCTTTGCCGGCGCCGCCGACGGCCAGCTCCATGATCGACTGTTCGCTCGCGTCGGCGCGGGGCAGGAAGCCGGTGAGGCGGCCTTCGTGCATCACGGCGACGCGGTCGGACAGGCCGAGGACCTCCTCCATGTCGCTGCTGATCATCAGGATCGCCACGCCCTCCGACGCCAGGCGGCGCATGAGGTCGTAGATCTCGGCCTTGGCGCCGACGTCGATGCCGCGCGTCGGCTCGTCGAAGATCAGCACTTTGGGGCCGAGCGAGAGCCACTTGCCGAGCACGACCTTCTGCTGGTTGCCGCCCGACAAGTTGCGGACCAGAAAGTCGACGTTGGGGGCCTTGACGCTGAGCGACCGGCTGGCCTTCTCGGCGGCGGCGTCCTCGCGATGCCGCTGGATCAGGCCGGCGACGGCGTAGTCGTTGAGGGCGGGCAGGGTGATGTTGTCCCGGATGGACATGTCCACGATGCAGCCCGACCGGCGGCGGTCTTCGGGGGCGAGGTAGATGCCCTGCCGGATGGCGTCCTGGGCGGAGCGGACGGCGACGGCCCGGCCGTCCAGGGTGAACGCCCCCGCCAGCGGCGGGTCGACGCCGAAGACGGCCTGGGCCACCTCGGAGCGGCCCGCGCCGACCAGGCCGGCCATGCCGAGGATCTCGCCGGCGCCGATGTCGAACGAGACCTCGCGTCCGGGGTAGCGGCGCGTCTGCAGGCCGCGCACCGAGAAGCGCGTGGGCTTTTCGGCCGCCGGGCCGGCGGCGTGGACGAACTTGTCCAGGTCGCGGCCCACCATCAGCTTGACCATGGCGTCGTGGGTGATCTCGTTCCGGGACAGGCCGCCGGCGTTGCGCCCGTCGCGCAGGGCGACGACGCGGTCGGCGAGTTCTTTGACCTCGCCCAGGCGGTGCGAGATGTAGATGATGCCGACGCCCTGGGCGCGCAGCTCTTTGGTGACGGCGATCAAGCGGTCGGTCTCGGCCAGCGTCAGGCTCGACGTCGGCTCGTCCATGATCAGGATCTGCGCCTGGAGCGACATGGCCTTGGCGATCTCGACCATCTGCTGCTGCGCCAGCGAGAGCTGGGTGAGCGGGGTGTCGCTGGAGACCGGCAGCCCAAGCTGATCGAGATAAGGCTGCGTGTCCCGCTCCATGCGGGCGCGGTCGACGAGGCGCAGGGGGCCGCCCCGGAGCGGCTCCCGGCCCAGGAAGACGTTGCCGGCCACGTCCAGGTTGTCCAGGACGTTCAACTCCTGGTGGATGAAGGAGACGCCGGCGTTGATCGCGTCCTTGACGCCGTGGATGACGACCGGCTGGCCGTTGACTCGGATCTCGCCCTCGTCGGGCTGGTGGACGCCGCCCAGGATCTTCATCAGGGTGGACTTGCCGGCCCCGTTCTCGCCGATCAGGGCGACCACCTCGCCGCGCGAGACCTCCAGGCTGACGCCCTGGAGCGCGCGGACGCCGGCGAACCGCTTGCTGATCCCCTGCATCTGGAGCACGGGCGGCGCGCCGGGCGTCGGGAGCACGGGCGGCGCTTCGGGCATCACGCGCCCCCCAGCTTGGCCTGGAAGTCGGCCTGGTACTTGGCGACGTTGCCCTTGGTCACCTGCTGGGTCGGGACGGTGATCAGGCCGTTCTTGGGCAGGCCGGAGCTGTCGCCCTTGACGAGCTGCGCCAGCAGCTTCATGGACTGGTAGCCGAAGGCGTAGGGGTCCTGGACGACGGTGCCGTAGATGGTGCCGTCCTGCACGCCGGCGAGGGTGTCCTTTTCCTGGTCGAAGGCGACGATCTTGACCTTGCCGGCCTTGCCGGCGTCCCGAACGGCGCTGGCGATCTGGCCGCCGTTGTAGCTCCAGATGCCGACCAGGCAGGCGATGTCGGGGTGCTGGACGAGGGCGTCGGCGGCGTTCGCCTTGGCGCGGGCGCGGTCGGTGTCGTCGGTGCGGGTGTCCAGGATCGTGACGCTGGAGCCTTTCAGGGCGTTGGTGATGCCCTGGATGCGGTCGTGGGCGTTCTGGGCGTCCGCCTTGCCGACGAACAGCATGATCTTGCCGCCCTGGGGGATGGCCTTCTTGATCAGATCGCCGGCCATCTCGCCGGCCTTCTCGTTGTCCGTGCCGATGTAGCACAGGCGCTTGCTCTGCGGCGCGTCGCTGTCGGACGTGATCAGCTTGGCCTTGCCGGCGACGGTGTCCAGGTAGGTCGTCTCGTTGGCCGGGTCCACGGGGCTGATGGCGATGCCCTGGACGCCCTTGGCGAGCAGGTCGTTGACGTCGCGGATCTGCGTGGCGGCGGTGCCGTCGTCCGGCTCGATCCACTGGACGTTGGCGCCCGGCAGCTCCTTCTGCGCCTTCTGGACGCCGGCGTGGCAGATGTTCCAGTAGTCGGAAGCGTTGTTGGTCACGAACGCGACGGAGGCCGCGCCCCCGGACGGGGCGCCGGTGGTCGTCGCGCCGGGAGTCGCCCCCCCGGTCGTGTCGCTCCCGCCGCCGCCGGACTTGCCGCAGCCGGACAG
>CAXUCQ010000521.1:0-2601 GCA_964249295.1 uncultured Armatimonadales bacterium
CCCTCCCCCGTCGCGCCCTCCGGGTCTGCCAGTGCAGGGGAGGGGCCGGGGGAGAGGCCTCTTACCTACCGCCCCAGCAGCCGCGCGCCCTCCGCCCCGTAACGCTCGGCGGCCCCCCACAACCGGGCCTGTTCCTCGGGGTCGTGCGCCGACACGTCCGCGCTCATCGCGCACTGCCCCAGCCGGAACGCGGCATACGCCAGTCGGTAGAACGTCAGCACGTCGTCTGGGGCCGGAACGCCGCCGACGGCCTCGAACGCCTGCAGCAGAGGCCGGGCCGTGTCCGCGTCCAGCCCCCACTCGACCATCGCGCCCGCGACATCCCACAGCGCCGACTGACGCCCGACCATCGTGTGATCGGCGTCATGCCCGCCGCCGTCCGTCTTGACCAGACGCCCATCCGCCATCCGCACCCATTCGTGTGGGGCCAGCCGCCCGTCGCCGTAGGTCGCCGAGTCGTGTTCCCGCGCCCACGCCTGGCTGATGTCACTCCAACGTCGGGTGCGCAGCGCCCACTCCTCGCCGAGCGCCTCCCAGACGTTCCAGTACAGCATCTCGCCCGTTCGCCGGACGGCCTGCAGCCGCTCTTCCTCCGCCAGCGGCGGCCCGGCGACCGACGCCGCGTAGCGCCCGATGTGCGCCAGCACTGTCTGGTTCCTAGCATCCTCCAGCGACAGCGGCTGCCCTTCCACCCACGGCACCGCCACAAACCCGCTGCCCAGCGCCAGCGGCGCCACCGTCCACCCTTGCCGCGCCCGTTCCGCCTGCCGCCGGAACGCCGCCTCCGCCAGCGGACCGTCCGGGCCGACGGCCAGCCCTTCGAACTTCCACAACACCGCCGAACCATCCGCCAGGACGCACAGAAACTTGGGCCGCTCGAACGGCAGGCACGAAGCAGGCCACTCCGCCGGGCCTCGGTAACAGCGCCGCCGCCACAGGCCTCCGCTCAGGTCCTCCACCCGGACGACTGGGCCACCGCGAACGCCCTGCGTCAGCAGCGCCAGGGTGCCGGTCAGCGAGCGTCCGACGAAGCGCAAGTCGCCGGGCGCGGCGACATAGCGCGGCGCCCGCGCCCACCACGCGCGCACGGCATCAGACGCGGCAGGGCCGGGTCCGCCCGCATGGCCCGGAAAGAAGCAGATGCGGGAACGGTCCACGCCCGCCGAGACGAGCATCTCCGCCACAGCGGCCATCGACGAGCCGGATTGGCCGGGTCCTTCATCCACCACCAAGCCCCACGCCGCTGCCGCCCCTGCTGACGCTGGGGGTTCGACGCGACGCTCGTAGGGGTGTCCGCTCGGGCGCACCGTCAACCGTCTCGCCCGCCGACCCTCCGCCTCCAGCGCCGCCCCCACCAGCGCGGACAGGCTTGTCCCGATGCTGCGGACGCCCACGACAAGGACCGTCCCTGCCGCATCGTCCGCGTGGTCCGCCACCCAACGCCGCGCGGCGGCGGCATACTGCTCCGGGTAAAGCGCGTAGAACGAGTACCCTTCCGGCAGTTTGGCCGTCACGCGCATATCCGGCAGCGTGAGATCGTTCAGCGCGTCCAGCGCGTTCCGCAGGGCCACAAGAACATCGTCTCGACACAAGGCCGACGAGGAGGCGGCCCATTCCGTGTGAAAAGCCGACGCCAGCCGATCCGTCACCCCCTGCAAGAGCGCCCCTCCTGCAGAGTCCGCCGAAGCATCCTGGGCCGCCTGTTCCAACTGCCCGGCTTCGATCAGCAGGGAGCGCAGTGCGTCCCGCGTGGCCTTGCCCGGTGCATCGCACAGCTCCGCCAGCCGCGCCTGCAGACGAGCGACCAGTCCCCCCAGTTCCGCCTCATACGACGGGTCCCCATAAACGATCATGATTAGACTTCTTGCACAAGCCCCGAGCACCGAAGGGCGAGGCTGAGAAAAGCGCGCTGTTCGAGGATAAGGGCGTCGGCGGGGAGACACTCTTGCGCCCGCGCAGGGACCACTCTTGCGCCCTTACCCTCGGGCAGTCTTCTCCCTGGCAGCCCAGGACTTCAGTCCTGAAAGACCTACGCAAGAGGTCCATTGCGGTATTCTACCCCCAGACGCCGGCCCGACGGGGTATCATAACGACATGAACAGTGGACCCATCCTGCTGATCGCCTACCTCGTCGGCGCCCTCCCGATCGGCCTGTACGTCGGGAAGATGGTGCGCGGCATCGACATCCGCGAGTTCGGCAGCGGCAACATCGGCGCGTCCAACATCTGGCGCACCCTCGGCCCGGCCTGGGGCGTCCTGGTCTTCCTCATGGACGTCGCCAAAGGCCTGCTCCCCACCGTCGTCGCCCACCGGCACGCCCACGCCCCCGTCTGGCTCCCCGTCGCCACCGGCATCGCCGCCATCCTGGGCCACAACTTCAGCCCGTTCCTGCGCTTCAAGGGCGGCAAAGGCGTCGCCACCACGCTGGGCGTCGCGTTCGGCCTGTCCTGGCAGGGCGCGCTGGTCGGCTTCGCCACCTGGGGCCTGGTCCTGCTGCTCTGCCGCTACATCTCCGTCGCCTCCATGATCGGCGTCGCCGCCGGCTCGTTCTGCATCTGGCGCTTCAACGCCCAGCAGTGGCCCTACGGCCTGTTCGCCGTC
>CAXUCQ010000522.1:0-2597 GCA_964249295.1 uncultured Armatimonadales bacterium
GAGGACGGACGAGTGGGAGGCGTGGCCCTTGCGCGGCGTCTTCAAGCCACCGCCACAGGCACAGGCCTAAGAAGCGAGGCAAGGCTCACGCCCAATGCGCTGTCGGTCCTCCCGCTTCGGGAGGACCCCTGCGAAGTGAGGCACGAACGAAGCAAGGAGGTGGGTCCCCCTCCGCCGGCGCGGTGATGCCCCATTATACCCCCGCCGCGTCGCCGTCGGTCGCACTTGTGACGCGCGTATGAAACGTAACGGGTATCCGTGCATCCTCTCCGGTTGCAGAGGGAACATTGGGCCGAAAGTCAGTGCGGGCGGTCGATCAAAAAGAACATGAAGTAGTAGTACGCCAGCGGCGCGGAGAACAGGATGCTGTCGATGCGGTCCAGGATGCCGCCGTGGCCGGGCATGACCGCGCCGAAGTCCTTGATGCCCAGGTCGCGCTTCAGGGCCGACTCGCACAGGTCGCCGATCTGCCCCGACGCGCCGCACAGGAATGCCAGCACCAGCGTGTGGGTCAGCGGCAGGTGCAGCCAAGCCCCGAACAGCGAGCCGCCCACGAGGGAGCAGAGCAGGCCCCCCGCCGACCCCTCCCACGTCTTGCCGGGGCTGAGACGCGGGGCCATCTTGTGACGCCCCAGGCCGCGCCCAATGAACAGCGCGCCCGTGTCCGACAGGAACGTACACACCGTCACGAACAGCACGATCCACTCGCCCGGCGTCGTATGCGCCACGGGCGGGACCAGCAGCGAGTGCGTGCGGGCGTTGAGGTGGATGCCGTGCAGCAGCGTCAGGTAGGAGGACAGCCAGCCGACGTAGACGGCACCGAGCAGGGTCGTGCCGATGTTCAAGATCGGCTGGGGCTGGCGCCGGATCAGTTCGCAGATCAGGGAAACGATGACCAGCAGTATCAGCAGCGCGGGCAGGTAGGGCGCGAAGCGCGCGCCGTAGTAGGTCCAGGCCGTGTACTGGAACGCGATGCAGGCGACCCACCCGAGCAGGTCGTTGGGCGACCCCTGCTTGCGCGAGCGCACGGCCTGGAAGAGTTCGCTCGCGCCGACCACGGAGAACAGCGCGACCGTGAGGGCGAACGCGGAGCCGTTGCCCACGAAGATCAGCAGGATGTACAGTGCCGCGCCCACCAGGCCGCTGACGATGCGTATCAGCATGGGCGGGGCGCTCTCATAGCGGGCGCGCAGGGCCGTCGCGGCGGCGCTGCCGAATCCGTGTGTCGGCGTAGGTGTAGTCATCCGCATTGTCGATGTCAAAGGCGAGGCACGGGGCCGCGTCGCGCACGACCTGCGCGCGGCCCCCGAGAATGGTCTCCCCCCGCGCGACGAGCGTCGGGAGCGTCAGCGTGTGCGTGGCCCACTGCCAGAGCAGTCGGGGTCCCAAGAGCCGCGCCATGCGCCATTGATGCTTGCGGGACTCAAAGACGCGGGCGAGCATGATCTCCTGCCTTTGCAGGAAGTCGGGGCGGATGCCGAACAGCCCGCCCAGCGTGACGGGGCCGGCGTCGCGCAGCGTCACCCACTCCGAGGGCGGCGCGTCGGGGAACGCGGCCTCGTATTCGGACGCGCGGACCAGGGCGAACGACACATCCGCGCCCCCGTCGCACCGGGCCGCGAAGTCCGCCACGGCCTGCGGGGTCAGCAGCGGCAGGTCGGACGTGCAGACCAGGGCGGGCGTCCCGGCGTCGGGCAGCGCAGCCAGGCCCCGGCGGATGTTGTCCGGCCCGCCGTCGCCCGCCGTCAGCCAGACATCGACGCCGCGAATTAGGGTCTGGACCGGCTCCGCCGCCACGCCGACGACGCGCCCGACGGCGCCGCTGTCGCGCAGGGCGTCCACGACCATCTGCATCACCGGGCGCCGCTCGGGGCCGAGCGGCGCGAGCGCGCGGAACGGCGTCCCCAGCGCGCGGGCGTACTCCTCGGGGATGACGCCGCCGGCGGGGATGACCACGTTTCGCGTGTCACCCATGCGTCCCCGCCGTCGGCACCTTCATCGGCAGGGCCTGCCGCGCGATGGTGATGGTCGCCGGAGTGGTGCCGCACACCTCGCCGTCGATCAGGAGCGGCTGCGGCGGGTCGGCGTCCAGCGTCACCACTGACGCGCGCAGCATGGTCACGGCGGGGTGACGGACGTGCCTGCCCTGGAAGACCTGGGTGAGCTGCCAGAGCATCGGCAGTTTGCCCATTTCGCGCACCAGGCAGATGTCGAGCAGGCCGTCGTCGGGGCGCGCGTCCGGCGCGATCTTCATGCCCCCGCCCGTCGTGGCCGTGTTCGCAATGGAGACGAACATGGCGCGCGTCGCGTGGACCGCGCCCGTGTCCAGCGTCATGGTCAGTTGGAACGGCTGGAACTCCCGCGCCGTGACGACGGCGCCCCAGACATAAGCCGGCGCCCCGGCCAGATGCTTGATGCCGCTGTTGACCGTCCGCGCGGTGCAGGCGTCGAAGCCCGTCTCCGACAGTGGGTTGGGCAGGCCGGCGTTGGGATAGCAGGAGATGGCGACGTCAGCCTTCTCCGAGAGCTCGGAGAGGAAGGGATACATCAGGTCAGGTCCAAGCGAGCAGTTGAGACCCACGGAGAGCGGCCTCACG
>CAXUCQ010000523.1:0-2321 GCA_964249295.1 uncultured Armatimonadales bacterium
GATCATCGAGCGGTTCCTCCAGCTCAGCGCCGGGCTGGTCCCGTGCGACCGCTCCTCGCTCTGGCGGACCGACGACTCCCAGACGCGCCTGGAGCGCGTCGCGCGCCGCCAGTCCGTCGCCGCCCTGCGCGGGCCGGGGGCGGGCGAAGCATCGTCGCTGCGCTTCGGCGAGGGCCTGGTGGGGCGCGTCGCCGACCGGCAGACGCCGCTGATCGTGCGCGACGGCGCCCGCGACCCGCGCCTGGTCCCCGACGAAGACAGCCCGCGCGCCGACGCGTGCGCCCTGCTGTTGCTGCCGCTCGTCGCCGGCGGCGAGACCGTCGGCGTCGTCCGGTTCGAGCGCGACGCCCCCGGCCACTACACGTCCAAGGACATGGCCCGCCTGCGCTCGCTCGCCAGCCAGGTCGCCGCCACCATCGCCAACATGCGGATGCACCGCGACATCTACACCCAGGCCGTCACCGACGGGCTGACGGGCCTGTACAACCGGCGCCACATGCAGACCGCGCTCATCGACGAGCGCCAGCGCGCGTTCCGCTACGGCCACCCGCTGTCGGTCATCATGCTCGACGTGGACGGCTTCAAGAGCTACAACGACACCTACGGCCACCCACAGGGCGACGTGCTCCTGAAGATGCTCGCCGGGCTGCTCAAAGAAAACGTCCGCGAGGTGGATACCGTCGGGCGCTACGGCGGCGAGGAGTTCATCATCCTGATGCCCGAGACCAGCAAAGAACTGGCCGCGCGCACCGCCGAGCGCCTGCGCCACGCGGTGGCGACCGCGATCTTCCCCGGCTTCGCCGACGACCCCGACATGGTCGTCTTCAAGACCATCAGCCTGGGCATCGCCACCTACCCGGAAGACACCGACGACGTTCAGGACCTGGTCAGTCAGGCCGACCAGGCCCTGTACCGCGCCAAGCGCGGCGGGCGCAACCAGGTGGTCCTCGCCGAGCCGGTCCTCGCCGCCTAGACCTCCCGACACTCACAGCCCAGTATGACCCGTTTTTTCGTGCGACCCGAACAGATTCAAGGCGGCGCGGCCACGCTGGACGAGGCGGATGCGTACCACCTGCGAGTCGTCCTGCGCGCGGGCGCGGGCGAGCCGGTGTCGGTGCTGGATGGGACGGGGCGTGAATACCATGGGCGCTTGGAGTCCGTCGGCAAGGCCCGCGCCGTCGTGTGGCTCGGCGAGCCGTTCCTGCCCGACACGGAGGCCCGGACCCGGATCACCGTCGCGCAGGCGCTGCCCCGGATGGCCGAGAAGATGGAACAGGTCCTCCAGCACGGCACGGAGATCGGCGCGGCGGCGTTCTGGGCGTTCCAGAGCGAGCGCAGCCAGACGCATCTGACAGGGGAACGTCAGGCGAAGCGGCTGGCGCGCTGGGCCGGCATCGTCAAAACGGCGGCGGAGCAGTCGCACCGGGCGTTGCTGCCCGGCCTGCGCGTCGCGGGCGGCTTCGGGGACGTCATCGCTGCCGCGTCCGGGACCGAGCTGACGCTGCTGGCCCACCCGGAAACGCAAGTCACATTGGCGGACGTTCTCGGGGATGAATCCCCTCTCGGCGACGTAATAGTAATCATCGGTCCGGAGAGCGGTTTCACGGACGCCGAAGTCGCGGCGGCGCGGCGCCAGCCCTATGTCAAGACCATCTCGCTAGGGCCGCGTATCCTGCGTACCGAAACCGCCGCGCTGACGCTGGTCTCACAACTGCTGTATGCACTGGAGTCGACTTCTGTTCGTTGACATCCACAATCACATCCTGCCCGGCATCGACGACGGCGCCCCGACGATGGGACACGCCGTTGAGATGGCGCGTCAGGCCGTCGCCTGCGGCACAGACACGGTCGTCGCCACGCCGCACCGCTCCTACGGCCTGCGCCGCAGCGCCCCCGCCGACTGGCTTCGGGGTCTGGCCGGCGAATTCCAGACGGTCCTGGACCGTGAAGGCGTCCCGCTGCGCGTCGTCCCTGGTCTGGAAATCCCGGTCGGCCCCAGAGTCGCCGACGAACTCGCGTCGGGGCAGTCGCTGACGCTGGGCGACGCCGGGTCGTGGGCGCTGATCGAGCCGCCGTTCGACCGAATCCCGCGTGACGGCCTGGAGAACCTGCGCCGCATCCTCGCATCTGGCTTCCGCGTCGTGCTGGCGCACCCGGAGCGCAACGCCGAGGTCCAGCGCGACCTGATGTTCGTCGCCGCCTGCGCCGACATGGGCGTCGCGCTCCAGCTCACGACGGGCAGCCTGCTCGGCCAGTTCGGGCGGGCGGCGCGGGCCGCGTCGGAAGCGATCCTCGCCCACGCGGGGGAGTGGCCCCTAGTC
>CAXUCQ010000523.1:2331-2594 GCA_964249295.1 uncultured Armatimonadales bacterium
TATTTCAAGGGCGGCGCCGACACCGTCACGGTCTGGCTCTCGGAGCATTATACGCGCGCCGCCGCGGGCGGGACCGGGGAGGCCAAATGCGGCGGCAATTATGCCGCGAGCCTCATGGCACAGGCCCGCGACCGCGCCGCCGAGCTTGTCGGCGCGGCGCTGGCCCAGGACATGGTCGATGCTCGTCCCCGCTCGTTTTTGGCGGCCCCCGGCGTAGGTCGGCGGCCTCCCCGGCCCCCCGATGTTGAGGGGAGTCAGAGGCC
>CAXUCQ010000524.1:0-2592 GCA_964249295.1 uncultured Armatimonadales bacterium
GGTCCGCCCCCGCCCCGCGCTACACCCAGGGCGTGATGGCGAAATACGCCGCCTCCGTCTCCAGCGCCGCCGAAGGCGCCGTCACCGTCGCGAAGTTCTAGAACACTATGTCGCTTAACTTCGTCAATCGGAACGCCTCCGTTCCAGACCCGCCGGAGGATACCGTCTACTTCAAAATGGCTGTAAATCGAGAGAACTGCACAACTGTGGAAGCCGACACAGAAGCACGTCTCCAGGCGTATGAAGCAGATGGTGTCGAGATACCACTTTATGAACTGTTGGCGAGTGCGGGGGCGCACTTCCGGGATGGTGCCGTTGACTTCGGTGATGTTGGTGGGGTATATGCTGAGATGCAGCGAGCCTGGGATAATCTGGCGCATAGCAGTCCCAGGGCGATCTATAATGCAGACCTCGCCAAGAAGCGCCTTGTTGTAACAAAGGCAACAAACAACCCACGTGCCAACGCGCTCGCCGCTGAGATATTGGCCGTTGGGGTAGGGCTTCACATTGCCACGAAGTTTTATGACACTCCGCTCCAGTTTTGGAGTCCGACAGGACTAAAGCCGACGGATTTTGAGGCCTATGACGGTGATGGGAGATTAATCAAGGTCGAGGTCAGGGGGCGATTCGAGGGCAACAATTGGAAGTATGCCGTTCAAGACATCCACAGAAAGCTGAAGGACATCAAGAACTTTGACCGCGCTATCGGTGTGGTATTTGCACTGCGGGAGTCAAACACAGTGAAGAATGTCGATATTGAAATCGCCGACCCGGCAGGTGAGCATATGCAGACACTCAAGCAGACACAACTGCGGGCCATTTTACGACATTACGCACCGTTCTTTGAACGTCAAGGCTATACTGAGTTCGGCACGCGGTTACGCGAACTCTCGTGTGCCGATGAAGATCGATTCACCTGGTATCTCCGCAACGGCGACCCTCTGCTGCAGGACAAAAACATACGGACTCACCGGACCTTCTTCCGTTTCAACAATCAACGCTTTGAAGGTACGGCTTGGGACAACACCGCATGGCCCGCTTCCTTAACAGGTTTGAACATCCTTCAGGAGAAAGGCTACTTTTACTGGGGGCTGTGGGATGAAGTCATCAAGGCTCTCAAGAAAGGGAACCTGCGAGACATCGCAGAGATGCAGGTCAAGCCCGATGTCATACGGTTGAAGGACCGTGTTCTCATCATATTAGAGGATGCCACCGCACTTGGCTGGGCGCCCTCCGAGACCGAATTATCACCCTCGATGTTTGAGAACTAAGACGTCTCGGCGAAGTACGCCGCCTCCAGCGCCTCCGAGGGCGCTGTCACCGTCACAAAGTTCTAGCGTCAGATATTTGCCCCGCCCCAGTATTAAGGGCGGGGCTTTTTTGCGCTGACGAATGATCTGTCACCGGTGTCTGTGGGTTAGCCCGAAGAGGACGAGGCCGGTTATCAATGCAAGAGACAAGACGGCGAGGACGAGGCCGTTGTGGCCCGCCGTGGTGCGGCGTCCGATGACACCAGAGATGAGGCCGACGAGGAGCAGTGTGACTCCCAGGATGACGCCGATCCCGATCAGCGTATTCAACGCACTCCCCCTCGCAAGCAGGCCCGCGCCACAGAAGGCGGCGGCGCAGATCAGCAGACCTACCGTCGAGCAAATAGCGGAGATTGTTCCGGTGGCCCGTGCGTTGTCTTCCGGGACGGCATTTGGCGGGGTGGTGTCCGGTGGCGGCGGCCATACATTGTCAGACATGAGACGGGTTTCGATGCGGCAGTCGCATTCTCCTCCGAGAGTGGAGGCCCTGAACCGGAAAAAACACGCAGTCCCTGCAGACGGTGAGTATGAATCTCCCGCTCATCGTCCTATTCTCGCCGCCGGTCTTGGAGTGAGCAGGGAAAGCGGACGACCTTGCCGAATGAGAAGGACACGCCACTGCCACATACCCCCGGAGGGACCCGCGATGTCAACACCCGACCTGACCCAGGCGCCGACGGCCCAGGCCGTGCCCACCCTCGGCCGGAAAGTAAACGGCGTCTGGCAGAACCTGCGCCTGCCGCGCTTCCCGCACGACCACCCGCCCGTCAAGAACGCCAACCAGGTCCACCAGGACAGCCTCAGCCCGCTCGACAGGATCGCCGTCAAGGTCACGGACAAGGTCGGCTCCGTCGGCTTCTTCCTGACGATCCTGGCCTGGACGATCCTGTGGACGGGCTACAACATCCTGGCGAGCGAAGTCCCCGCGCTGCACTGGAAGTCGTTCGACCCGTTCCCCGCGTTCGTGGCCTACCTGCTCATCTCCAACGTCATCCAGATCCTGCTCATGCCCCTGATCATGGTCGGGCAGAACCTGCAAGGGCGCCACTCCGAGACGCGGGCGCAGCTCGACTTCGAGATCAACCAGAAGGCCGAAAAAGAGGTCATCGCCGTGCTCAAACACTTGGAGCACAACACGGATTTACTTCTGCAACTGATGAAGCACATGGAGTGCCGCGTCTCCGACGAGGAGATCCGCGCCATCACGGCGGAGCAGGAGCTGTCCGACAAGCTCGCCGCCATCGACCCACTCGCTAAGACGGGAGAAGGCGGGGATTAGAGG
>CAXUCQ010000525.1:0-2589 GCA_964249295.1 uncultured Armatimonadales bacterium
ACGGCTTCGACCAGGTGGTCAACCTGCGGCGGGCCGAGGCCGACGAGTTCTACGACGAACTCCAGCACGACGTCGCCGACCACGACGACCGGCTTATCCAGCGCCAGGCCCTCGCCGGCATGGTCTGGTCCAAGCAGTTCTTCCTGTTCGACGTCCGCCGCTGGCTCGAAGGCGACCCGGCCATGCCCAAGCCACCCGCCACCAGGACCCGCAACCGCGACTGGCGGCACGTCAACTGCGCCGACGTCATCTCCATGCCCGACACGTGGGAGTACCCCTGGTTCGCCGCCTGGGACCTGGCCTTCCACTGCATCCCGCTCGCCGTCGTGGACGCCCAGTTCGCCAAAGAGCAGCTCCTGCTGCTGACCCACGAGTGGTACCAGCACCCCAACGGCCAGTTGCCCGCCTACGAGTGGGCCTTCGGCGACGTCAACCCGCCCGTCCACGCCTGGGCCACCCTGCGCACCTTCCAGATCGACCGCCGCGTCCGGGGCGAGGCCGACTACCTCTTCTTGGAGAAGCAGTTCCAGAAGCTGCTGCTGACATTTACGTGGTGGGTCAACAAGAAAGACCTCGAGGGCAAGAACGTCTTCCAGGGCGGCTTCCTAGGATTGGACAACATCGGCGTCTTCGACCGCTCCCAGCCCCTGCCCACCGGCGGCTACCTCGAACAAAGCGACGGCACCAGTTGGATGGCCATGTCCTGCCTCAACATGCTCTACACCGCCCTCGAGCTGGCCCGCCACGACGCCGCCTACGAGGACATGGCGATCAAGTTCTTCGAACACTTCGTCCTGATCGCCCACGCCATGAACAACTTCGGCGACCAGGACGAAGACCTCTGGGACGACGCCGACGGCTTCTACTACGACGTCCTCCACCGCCCCGACGGCACCCACGAGTTCCTCCGCATCCGCTCCATGGTCGGCCTGATCCCCCTGCTGGCCGTCGACGCGCTCGACGAGGACTTCTACGCCGGCCTGCCCGACTTCCAGGCCCGCATGGACTGGTTCGTCGAGAACCGCCCCGAACTCATCAAGAACGTCGCCGACATGTGCGCCCCCGGCCACCACGGGCGCCGCCTGCTCTCGATCGTCAGCCCCGACCGCCTGCGCCTCATCCTGTCCAAGATGCTCGACGAGGACGAGTTCCTGTCCCCCCACGGCATCCGCGCCCTGTCCCGCTACCACAAGGACCACCCCTTCGTCATGGAGGTGTCCGGCACGGAGTACCGCGTCGACTACGAACCCGCCGAGTCCTCCACCGGCCTGTTCGGCGGCAACTCCAACTGGCGCGGCCCCGTCTGGTTCCCCCTCAACTACCTGCTCATCGAGGCCCTGCAGAAGTTCGACTACTACCTCGGCCCCGACTTCCGCGTCCCGTTCCCCACGGGTTCCGACAACCTGCTCTCGCTCGCCCAGGTCGCCGCCGAACTCTCCCGCCGCCTCACCCGGACGTTCCTCCAGGACGAGAATGGCCGCCGCCCCGTCTACGGCGGGACGGAGACCTTCCAGTCCGACCCCCACTGGCGCGACCTGTTGCAGTTCTTCGAGTACTTCCACGGCGACAACGGCGCCGGCATCGGCGCCTCCCACCAGACCGGCTGGACCGGGCTGGTCGCCAAACTCATCGAGCAGAGCGGGGAGTAGCGGCCATCGGCTGCTGACGCCAAAAGACAAGGGCCGCCGGCATCATGCCTGCGGCCCTCGGGGCGCGTCTTCCCTAACCTTCGGCTTTCCCCGCAGACTCCTAGAGGCGGAGGAAGATGCCCAGCGACGGCGAGCCGTGGTACGGGTGCGCGCGCCGCCAGCGGGGCGAATGGCCCTCGTACCAGGCCCACGAACGATGGACATAGCCCGGCCCGCCGACAAAGGCACGGCCCGAATAGCCGCCGCCGTGGTAATAGGCGGTTCCGAAGCCGTGACGGTAGGCCGGGCCGTAGGCATGATAGCCACCGCCGAAGCCGCGCGCAGAGCCGCCCTGGAACTGATGGTGGTAGCCGCCCCCATAGTTGTGTGAGTAGCCCCCGCCCTGGAACTGATGGTGGTATCCCTGTGCGCCGGCCGGGGCGGTCCCTAGCGCCAGCCCCAGCAGCGTCATCGCCGATGCCGCGAGTGCGGCGATCTTTTGGTTCTTCACTGACGTTTTCCTTTCTTCCGTCTCCCGAGCAGACCGACCGCCGCAGCGGTCGGACCCGCCGTGATGTCTTGCGGACGAGGCCGCTCGGGGCAATGTTCCCCACGCGGCGCACGGACGCCGCTGTTTCCCCCCACAGCCACGCTTCGCTCCCGTCATGGCCGCCCCCAGGGATTGCCACAGAAGCGCCTCCACGCGGCTGCATCCAGACGACAGACGGCTGAACGGCCGGGGGCGGCGGTGCGTCTATCACATCCCGCCGGCCCTGCTCCCCGTGAGCGGGTCTGCCCGCATCTCCCGTTGACCGGACGGCTTTCACGCCGTTTTCACAGTGTCGTGTCATCCTGCAAGCCGTTCCCGCCGGTCGGAATCGGGGAGCGTCGCCGCCTGCGGCGTCCGCCTCGCGCCTTCAGCCGGATGTGTGTCCTGAGACAGAAAGGTCCGCCCGTGAAC
>CAXUCQ010000526.1:0-266 GCA_964249295.1 uncultured Armatimonadales bacterium
ATCCCGGTCAGCGAAACGACGGCTAAGAATATCCCTGAGATGTCCACCACGCGCGCCCACACAGCGCCGGCGTCCCGCCCCCGGTGCAGGTCGTTGAGCGCCTCGAACGGCCCCTCCCCGATGATGCTCAGGGTGTAGGCGCCGGTCTGCCGCTGGAAGAAGCAGTCTGCCGTGTAGCCCGGCGCCCGGAAGGAGATGGAGCCGTCGCCTCCCTCGTCGCGCCGGTCCGTCACCCTGCCGCGCACTCCGTGCTTCTCGCGCAGGTA
>CAXUCQ010000526.1:276-1110 GCA_964249295.1 uncultured Armatimonadales bacterium
CCCCCGTCACGGAGAAGAAGAGGATGGCGAGCATGCTGAACAGCGAAAGGTAGATGTGCAGCCAGCGCAGTACGCTGTGGACGCGCAGACGCAGGGGCCGGCGACTTTGTTCAGGGCTATGCGCGCTTGCGGTACTCAATCGTCGCCCCTTTAAGCTCTTCGTTCCCGGCCGCTTCCGTCGTGAAGGGCTTGGCTCCGATGTTGATGGTCTTCTGCATCAGCGTGTACGGGCCGTGCTCACGCGCCGTTTCGAGGTTGACCGTGTAAGTCCCCTGCGGGACGGGCCGGCCCCGGTCGTCCCGGCCGTTCCAGACCAGCGAGTAGCGACCGGGCATCCGGGTCGCGCTGGAGGCGGTCGTGATCAGGTCCGGCCCGCCTGACTCGTAGACCGCCTCCCCGTCGCGGTACCATCGGCGCAGATCGGGAATCCACCGCGAGCCGCGCGGGTATTCGACCCAAAGGCTCAGCGTGCGGACGGGGCTGCCGTTTCTGTCCTCCAGCCAGACCGCCACATACGGGGGTCGGTACCGGAAGCCGTCGGGCGGGTTGATCTCGAAGTCGATGCCCATCTCCATGCGGTCATCCCAGAGCGGCGGCCCGGCGGCTGTGGCCGGCTTCGCCGGTTTCGCCGACTTCCCCTGCGCCCGCGCGCCCGCCGACGTGAGCGCCAGTGCTGCGAGCCAGGCGAGCGCATCCCGTCGGGTGACGGGGCCTTGTTCCTGAGTGCGTTTCATCTGTGTCCCCTTTCATGTGGGTCGTTGTTTCTGTGCCTCGCTCCCGCGTGTCACCGCGAGTGTTCCTCCCAGAGCGTGTTCGAGCGCAGTCGTCGCTCCC
>CAXUCQ010000526.1:1120-2586 GCA_964249295.1 uncultured Armatimonadales bacterium
CGTTTGTGCCGGCTGCCCCTGTGCCCGCACCCCCGCCAGGGTGAGCGCGAACGCCGCGAGCCTGACGAGCATGTCACGCCGCGTGAAGACTCCTTGTTCTTCAAGCCGTTTCATTTTGATTTCCTTTCCTCTCCATTGTTGTCAGCGATCTTTGCCAGAGCGCGTTTGAATGGGTCTGTCGCTTGCGCGTGACAATCAGGACCCCGACGCCGGGCAGGCTGTCTGCAAGGCGCAGACTCTCGTCCGGCCGCATCACGCAGAAGGCGGTCGCGAGGACGTCGGCGCGCTCGGCGCTGTCCGCGATCACCGACGCGCTCACGACGTCTTGGGCGGGGCGGCCCGTTCTCGGGTCGATCAGGTGCGAGTGCCAGCGCCTGCCGATGCGGAAGCCGCGATGGTAGCCCCCGCTGGTCGCAAGCCCCTGATCCCGCATCCACACCGCCGTGAGGGGCGGAGCGTTGTCCTGGGGGGCGAAGGGGTCGGTCACGGTGGCCATGACCGGCCTCGCGCCCGCGTGGCGGATGTCCCCGCCGATGTTGACGAGGGCCGCCCGCACACCCGGCTGCCGCATCGCCGCCCCGCAAGCCGCGTCGATGATGTAGCCTTTGGCGATGGCGTTGAGCGTCACCGGGAGGCGGGTCCTCCGTCGGGCCGTCAGCCGCGCCGCGTCCACCTCCCAGAGCGGCTCCCGCAGGTCCGTGACCACCTGCCTCAATGCGTCGCCGCCCGGCGTCTCTTCTCGCTCGGCCCCTTGCCGCCACAGCCGCGTGAGGGCCTCGGCGGCGGGGTGGAACGCGCCGCCTGTCCAGCGCCGCCAGTGCTCGGCGGCCCGGAGCACCGCCGCGAGTTCCGGCGAGACGGGCGTCGGGGCGGCGTGTGTCTGCTGCCACCGGCACAACTCGCTGTCGGCCCGGTAGGCGCTGAATATCGCCTCCAGACGGCCAATCTCTGCGATCACGGCGGCCTCTGCGGCGCCGCCCGCCGCCGGCGTATCGGCCAGCAGTTGGAGCTCGAGCGAGGTCCCCAGGACGCGCTCATGCCGAGCCATGTGCCTGACGCCCGGCACGGGGGGGCGTCGCCAGAAGCGCCACTCACAGCCAGAGCCGGTGCGGGCCGGGCTGCCGGCACGGCGGCGTCCCCTTGCGTTCATCGTAGGCGTCGGTCCGGGGAGGCGGTCTTTGGTCTTCTCGGTTGTCATTGGTCTTGTCCCTTCGGGGCGGCCGTATCGGGCGGCGCTTGTGGATGATTATGTCTAGCCAACATGAAACCGGCGTGAAAAAGGCGGGAGAAGAGCGGGGACTGGGGCGCCGCGATCTTCAGGGGATCTCGGCGTCGGCGGCGGGCAGGGCGGGGCAGGCGACCACGAAGGCGGTCGGGAAGCCCGGCGCCAGCAGGGAGGGGTAGCGGCCACGGGCGGTGGTGAAGGGCGGCGAGGCGGGGGGGGGGGGGGGGGGGGGGGGGGGGGG
>CAXUCQ010000527.1:0-740 GCA_964249295.1 uncultured Armatimonadales bacterium
ATCAGTTCTTCGTCGGAGGCGGCGAAGTCGAGGGCGCGCAGGCCGAGGTCGCCGATGTAGGCGCCGGGCGGCGTGGTGCCGCTGGGGTTCTGATCGACGGTGGGGCCGGCGAGGAACTGGGTGGTGTTGACGCAGACGTAGTCGTGGGCTAGGACGGTGATGCTGGACTGGGGGTTGCCGCGCAGCAGGCTGCCGTCGATATAGGCGGTGCCGTCGGTGACGATGGTGACGTGGCGGGGCAGGTGGTCGTCGTCGGTCGCGGTGCCTGTCGTGCCTCCGGCATAGGTCGTCGGGTTGTTCGTATCTTGCAGGTCGGCGCTGACGACGCCGTGGACGCGGACGTTGCCTTCGGCGTTGATCACCACGTCGTTGTTCGGGTTGGCGTTGTAAGCCGTGTACGCCTGTGTGCCTTGGGTGGGGACAGCCGTTGGGTCGTTGCTGGCGCTGAGGCTCTTGTAGGAGACCGTCATGGTGGACTGCGTGTTGCCGTCGTTGTTGACGCCCGCGATGGGCTTGCCGGTGGCGGGGTCTTTCCAGCCGATCAGGTTGCCCGCGCCGTCAACATCGGTGCGGGTCATGCGGACGCCGTAGAAGGACTGGTTGGATGAGCCTGTTCCGGTGCCGCCAAGCGTGACGTTCTGGCGGCCCAGGACGATGTCGACGCCGGGGGGGCGGTAGAAGTTGGCGACCCAGCCGGACTTGCTGCCGGTGGCGGTGTCGGCTCCGGCGCGGTGCAGCCA
>CAXUCQ010000527.1:750-1910 GCA_964249295.1 uncultured Armatimonadales bacterium
GTGCAGCCACTCGTCGATGAGGGTGTAGCCGCCGACGAGGCTGCTGCTTTCGCGCTGGACATCGTTGGCGTTGTCGATGTAGATGGACTGGCCGTAGCCGTAGGCCGCCGCATTCGCGGCATAGGTGGTCGGCGTCCCAGCGGTGGCGCTGTCTTCCGTGCTGCGGGACGGCGAGTTCTTCGTGATGTCGGCGTAGCGCGGCAGGCTGGTGACGGGGTTGACGGTGTCGAGCGTCGGCGGGTCGAGGCGGTTGACGCTGCGGGGGCTGCCCTGGGCGTCGTTGCCGCCGCTGCCGTCGCGGACCGCGCCGCCGAATGTTGAGAAGCGGTTGGCGTTGTTGTTGGCCGGGTCCTGGTCGTTGCTCGGGTAGACGTAGTTGGCGTTGGCGGCAGCGGTCGCGGCGGCGTTGGTGTTGACGAATGCCGCAAGGCTGGCGTCCTGGCCAGTCGTGAGCACGTTGGCCGGGTTGTAGTTGTCGAGCAGCAGGCTGCCGGCGACCTCGACGCTTTCCCCGAGCAGGCCTGTGACGGTGTTGGCGGGCGCGGGAGTGGTGGTGGACAGCGCGTTGGCGTTGTTGAGGTAGACGTTGTTCACGCCGTAGAAGCGCACGGAGCCGTTGACATGGATGGCACCGCCGCCGCCGATGGCCCCGGTGGTGGGAGTGCCGCCCCCCGCAGCCGGGTTCGGAATCAGCCCGTTCGCCCCCGACGTGAGGAATGCATCCGGCGCCCCGTAGGTGGTGACGATCGGATACGGCTGGACGACGGGGGCGTTGGCCTGGCTGTCGAAGTCGTAGACGCCGGGGGTGACGATGGTGTTGGGGTCGTCTTGCGTGGGCGTGTACATGGAGCTGGCGACGCCGAGGGCCATGATGTCGGAGCGGTTCTCCGGGTTGGTCTCGAAGCGGGCGTAGTCGGTGATGCCGATGGGCTTGTAGGCGACCTGGGTGGCGGCCAGTTGGGTCGGCGGCTGGTTGGTGAACGTGGTCGGGTCGTCGGCCTGCACGACGCCTTCGCGCCCGATGGACTCGATCTTGACGTACCGAGCCGTCGGGGTTTGCGTCGTGGACTGGCCGATGGGGTCGTAGGTGAGGCGCAGCAAGAACCGCACGTTCTCAGTGTCATAGCGCGTGAAGCCCTGGCTTAGATACGGATAGTCCG
>CAXUCQ010000527.1:1920-2584 GCA_964249295.1 uncultured Armatimonadales bacterium
GTCCGGGTTGGGCTCGAAGCGGCCGGAGTCGGGGATGCCGTTGGCCTTGTACGGGTCGAGGCTGGCGGCGAGGTTGCTGGCCGCGTTCTTGTCCGTGGTCGGGTCGTTGGGGTCCACGGTGTCTTCGCGCCCGACGGACTCGATCTTGAGATAGCGCGCCTGGGGGGCGCTGTAGGCGGTGTTCGCCGTCGTGCTGGTGTTGTCCTGGCTGTTCAGGCCAATGGGATCATAGGTGACGCGCAGCAGGTAGCGCCCGCCGCCGATGTTGTAGCGGGTGAAGCCTTGCGAGAGGTAATCGGCGTCGGGGTCGTTGGCGGACACGGCGGGCAGCGACTTCGCGGCTTGTGCGTATCGGGCCGCGCCATAGATGTCTTTGGGCTGAGAGGCTGCGGCCAGTTGGTACTGCAGGGGCGGGCGCCAGTCGGCGCCGTCGGTGCTGGCGGTGAGCTGGTCGTTGGCGAAGCGGACGCCGGCTTCGGCGTAGTAGCCGGCGCTCTGGACGCGGTTGGAGCGTCCGGCGTTGACGAGGTTGCGCGTGACGATGGTGGCGAAGAGGCCGCCGACGAAGGCGAGCAGGAGCAGCACGAGCAGGGCGATGACGATGGTCTGGCCGCGCCGGTGGCGTGGAATGGCTCTCACCCCCCGGCACGAAGAGGCCCTCACC
>CAXUCQ010000528.1:0-802 GCA_964249295.1 uncultured Armatimonadales bacterium
GAGCCAGGGAGCGCGGCGGCGCGGCGGGCGGCGATGCGGGCGGCCAACCCGGCGTTTATCCCGCGCAACCACCGGGTGGAGGCGGTCATCCGGGCGGCGGTCGACGGGGACGACTTCGGCCCGTTCGAGGAACTGCTGACGACCCTGTCCCGGCCCTACGAGGACCAGCCGGCCTTCGCCCATTACGCGGAGCCGCCCCAGGACCACGAGCGGGTGTGCCGGACGTTCTGCGGGACGTGACGGCCTCACCCGAACGCGGCGCCGACGATGGCTTGGGCCTCGTCCTGAATGCGCCGCAGGTGTTCCGGCCCCCGGAAGCTTTCGGCGTAGATCTTGTAGATGTGTTCCGTCCCCGACGGGCGGGCGGCGAACCAGCCGTTCTCCGCCGTGACTTTGAGGCCGCCGATGGGGGCGTCGTTCTCGGGCGCGCGGGTCAGTTTGGCGGTGATGGGTTCGCCCGCCAGGGTCTGCGCCGGGACCTGCGCGGGGGACAGGTCGCGCAAAATGGCCTGCTGGGCGGGGGTGGCGGGGGCGTCCATGCGGGCGTAATCGCTGTGGCCGTAGCGGGACTCCAAGTCGGCGTAGTGCGCGCCGGGGTCGCGGCCCGTCCGGGCCGTGATCTCGGCGGCGAGCAGGCCCAGGAGGAGGCCGTCTTTGTCGGTCGTCCAGGCCGTGCCGTCGCGGCGCAGGAAGGACGCCCCGGCGCTTTCCTCGCCGCCGAAGCCGTAACTCCCATCGAGCAGGCCGTCCACGAACCACTTGAAGCCGACGGGGACTTCGGCCAGGCGCCGGCCCAGGCCCG
>CAXUCQ010000528.1:812-2569 GCA_964249295.1 uncultured Armatimonadales bacterium
CCGCGACGCGGTCGATCATCGCGCTCGAAACCAAGGTCTTGCCCACGGCGGCGTCGGGGCGCCAGCCGGGACGATGCTGGAACAGGTAGGAGACGGCGACGGCCAGGAAGTGGTTGGGGTTGAGCAGCCCGGCGGTCGGGGTGACGATGCCGTGCCGGTCGGCGTCGGGGTCGTTGCCGAACGCCACGTCGAAGTCGTTTTTCATGCCCAGGAGACGGGCCATGGCCCACGGCGAGGAGCAGTCCATCCGGGTCTTGCCGTCTTTATCGGGCGGCATGAACCCGAACGTCGGGTCGAGGACGGGGTCGGTCACGGTCAGGTCCAACCCGTACCGCTCGGCGATAGGACCCCAGTAGCTTTCCGCCGCGCCGCCCATCGGGTCCACGCCGATTCGCAGGCCGGACGCCGCCACGGCGTCCAGGTCCAGCACGTCGCCTAGGTCGGCCACATAAGGCGTTCGGAAGTCGTAGCGGTGGGTGGTCGGCGCGCGCAGGGCGGCCTCCCACGTCAGGCGTTTGATGCCGGCCAGGCCGCCCCGCAGGAGTTCGTTGGCCCGGTCCTGGATGCGCCGGGTGGTGTCCGTGTCCGCCGGGCCGCCGCTGGGCGGGTTGTACTTGAACCCGCCGTCCCCCGGCGGGTTGTGCGACGGCGTGATGAGCACGCCGTCGGCCAGACCGTCCGCGCGGCCCTTGTTGTACGTCAAGATAGCGTGGGACACGACGGGCGTCGGCGTGTAGCCCCCGTCGTCGGCGACCATGACGGTCAGCCCGTGGGCGGCCAGCACTTCCAGCGCCGTGATCCGGGCCGGCTCGGACAGCGCGTGCGTGTCCATGCCGAGGTACAGCGGCCCCGAAATGCCCGCCGCCTGCCGATGCTCCGCGAGCGCCTGGCAGATGGCTAAAATATGGTCCTCGTTGAACGTGCCGTCGAGCGAACTGCCCCGATGCCCGGACGTGCCGAACACGACCTGCTGCGCCGGGGCGGCGGGGTCGGGCTTGCGCGTATAGTACGCGCTGACCAATCGGGGGATGTTGACGGGCGCGGCCCCCGTGGCGGGTTCTGCGGTGCGTTCTGTCATGGGGGTGTCCTCAATCAGTCGTTGGGGGTTGTTTCATCGCTGGTCGGTCGTTCTCCTGCACGGAGGCCCGTTCTGTGTGGGCCTCTCCCCCGCCGCCCGCAACTTTTCGGCCCCGCGCGTGTCACACCCACCATCGGGGCCGAGACTGGCGGAGCCGAGACTGGAACAAGGAGACCGACCCATGCCCGAACGCCGACGATTCCCCGGCCTGTCGTCCACGGCCTTTGAACACCCCACCGACCGCTCGACCCTGGCCGCGCTGAAGAAGGCCCCCGGCGTGGACTGGGTCTTCCGCAAGTTCAACGAGTACGGCGGCGACCGCGCCGGGCGGCTGTACTGCCTGTCGGACACCGTGCGCGTGGACCGGCGCCAGTGTCCCGACTTATATCAGATGCTGGTCGAGTGCTGCGAAGTCTTGGACATGCCCGTGCCGCAGCTCTATATCAACCAGCGGCCCACGGCCAACGCGATGACGTTCGGCGTCGAGTCGCCGATCATCGTCGTGTATTCCGGGCTGCTGGAATTGCTGGACAAGCCGGAGTGGCGCGTCGTGCTGGGCCACGAACTGGGACACATCAAGGCCGGCCACGTGCTGTACCGGCAGGTGGCGGAGTTCCTGGCGCGGCTCGTCCTGCAGCTGGGCGGGCGGACGTTCGGGCTGGGCCGGACGCTGGGGGTG
>CAXUCQ010000529.1:0-2564 GCA_964249295.1 uncultured Armatimonadales bacterium
ACCTCGACTCGAACGAGATGTAAAAAGTGATCGTCTCTGTTCACTAGGCCATCACGGACCGAACAGGCCGGCTAAAGGCGTTCCGGCGGGCAGATAGCGCTGCTTCTGCGCGTCCGCGAACTCAAACACAGCCGCCATCAGCGGGTCCCAGAAGAAATACAGGTCCGCCACGTCTTCGATGGACGCCAGGAACAGGCCTTTGGACTCGCTCCCGGCGGGCAGCGGCTCGAAGCCGAGCGCCTCGGCGATGAAGACCGGGCAAAAGCGCGTCCGCCCCGAATGCCCGCCGCTGCGGGGCGTCAGCCGGTAGCAGCCGATCAGGCGGCGGCTTTCGGGGCTGAGCCGCGCCCCTGTCTCCTCATAACACTCCCGCTCCGCCGTTTGGTCGATTGTTTCCCCCGGCTCGATCCGGCCTGACGGGATGCACATGCCCCGGTCCGTGATGTCCGCGAGCGCGATCTTGTCCCCGTAGAACAAGAAAACGAGGGCGGCCCACAGCCGTCCCTCGCTCTCGAAAGGCAGAATGTCCCCCGCCTCGAACGTGGCGTCCACATCCCAGTGCGGCCAGTAAACGGTCGGGAACGGCGTTCCGGCCATGCAGCAGTTACCCCGGCGTGATCGCCCAGAAGTCCGCGCCGACGACGTCCCACGGCAGGCGCCGCTCGTCCGGGTCGCCCAGATCGAAGCGCTGGTTGACGTAGTAAAGGATGGTCGCCGGCTGCGTCCCGATGTTCGCCCCGCCGTGTCCCACGCCGCGCGGGATGTACAGCAGTTGCGCCTTCCCCCCGCCCATGACGAACCGCATCGTGGCGTTGTACGACGGCGAGTCCTTCCGGGCATCGACCAGGCCGATCAGCAGCCGGTCGGTCGGCGGCACGAACCAGACGTCTTCCTGGGTGTAGTGCAGGTGAAAGGCCTTGATCGCCCCCGGCAGCACCAGCGAGTAGGACGACTGCCGGACTTTGAACTCGGGGATCGCCTCCAGGTTGCCCTCCTCGTCGAAGCGCACCAGTTCGGCGAACGAGCCGCCGTCGTCGGTCAGCAGGTTCAGAGGGAGGAGCTTGACGCCCTCGATCTTCTTGCCGCCGCCGTACTGCTGCGTGGACAGGTGCGGCAGGAAGTCCGGGCCGAAATCATCGGGGGTGAGTTTCTGCGCCATCGCGTCAGCCCACCCCCAGCAGTTCGACGTCGAACAGCAGCGTCGCGTTCGGCGGGATCACGCCGCCCGCGCCGCGCGGCCCGTAGGCGAGTTCGCTCGGGATCGTCAGCATCCGCCGCCCGCCGACCTTCATGGTCATCACGCCTTCGTCCCAGCCCTTGATGACCTGTCCCTGTCCGATCACGAACGAGAACGGCTGGCTCCGGTCCCGCGACGAGTCGAACTTGCGTCCGTCGGGGAACGTCCCCGTGTAGTGCACGGTCACCTTCTTGCCCGCCTGCGGGCTGGGGCCGTCCCCGACCACTTCATCGGCGTACTGCAGCCCGGAGGCCGTCGTGATCTGTTCTGCCATTCGTGTCTCCCTTTGATTCCCTACGGTGCAAAATCGTTGCGGAGCAGATCCAGCAGGTATCTGCCGTATCCGCTTTTCATCAGCGGCTGCGCGATTGACTCCAGTTGGGCGGCATTGATAAAGCCCATCCGGTAGGCCACTTCCTCGATGCAGCCGATCTTCAGGCCCTGCCGCTCCTCGATCACCTGGACGAACGTCCCGGCCTGCATCAGCGACGCGAACGTCCCCGTGTCCAGCCAGGCCACGCCCCGGTCCAGGATACCCACTTTCAGGCGGCCCTGCGCGAGATAACGCCGGTTGATGTCCGTGATCTCGTACTCGCCGCGCGGACTCGGCGCCAGGTCGTGCGCCATCGCCACGACCTCGTTGTCATAGAAGTACAACCCCGGCACGGCGTACTGCGACTTCGGCTGGGCGGGCTTTTCCTCGATGCTGATGGCCCGGTGTCCGGCGTCGAACTCCACCACGCCGTACCGCTCCGGGTCCTGGACGTGGTAGGCGAACACGACCCCGCCGTCCGGGTCGTTGTTGTTCTGCAGCAGCTTCGCCATGCCCGAGCCGTAGAAGATGTTGTCGCCCAAGACGAGCGCGACTTTGTCCCTGCCGATGAACGATTCGCCGATCACGAACGCCTGGGCCAGCCCATTCGGCTCCTCCTGGACGGCGTAGTGGAACGAGCAGCCCAGGACCGCGCCGTCGCCGAGCAGTTTCTGGAACTGCGGCAGGTCGTGCGGGGTCGAGATGATCAGAACTTCGCGGATGCCGGCCAGCATCAGCGCCGACAGCGGGTAGTAGATCATCGGCTTGTCGTAGACCGGCATGAGCTGCTTGCTGACGGCCAGAGTGAGCGGGTGCAGCCGGGTGCCGGCGCCCCCGGCGAGAATGATGCCTTTCATCGGCGGGTGTGGTCCTCCTGGGAAGTATAGCACATACCGACGATGCAGGATGTGTGCCACCTTGACAGGCCGGCCCCCGTGTGCTACCATGCGGCAACGTTTCGCCCCGCGAAGGAACCCGCCTCATGGCCCAAACCGCCCCGCCCCTGCCCGGTGA
>CAXUCQ010000530.1:0-2557 GCA_964249295.1 uncultured Armatimonadales bacterium
TCGGCTCCAACGACCCCAGCCACATCCGCGAAGCCGCCGGGGCCGCCGACATCCGGCTGTCGCGCCAGGACTGGTACAAGCTCTGGGTCGCCGCCCGCGGCGAGCGCGTCCCCTGACCCAACAAGAGAGTTAATCGATGACGATGACTTGGAACGTTTTTCTGATATTGGGCTTGGTGTCCATGCTTATGTTCGCCGTCGCCAATGAGCCTGCCGTCGGGCAGCCGTCGGCGGACCGAGGCGCCCCATCGTCCCACGCGGGCGGAGCGGACGTGGTCTTCTTCGACGCCTTCGACGGGCCGGTCCTGGACCGCGCCAAGTGGAACGTCCGGGTCACGGGGCAGACCGTCAACGACGAGCAGCAGGCGTATGTCGACTCGCCCGACACGCTCTTCATCGCGCACGGCGCGGAGGCCGAGGGGGCGTCGGGCGGCGCGCTCGTGATCCAGCCGCGCTGCCGCCCCGGATTCCTCACGCCGGAAGGGCGCAGGTTCGACTTCGTCTCCGGGCGCATCGACACGGCGGGCAAGATGGAGTTCACTTATGGCACGGCTTCCGCGCGGATGAAGCTGCCGGCGGGCGCGGGCTTCTGGCCGGCGTTCTGGGCGCTGGGGGGCGGGCGGTGGCCGGACACGGGCGAGAGCGACATCATGGAGAACGTCGGCGAGCCGGACTGGACCAGCGTCGCGCTGCACGGCCCCGGCTACTTTGGCGAAACGCCGCTGGTCAACAAAGCGTTCTTCCCGCCGGGCAAAGACGTCACGGACTGGCACGTGTATTCGGTCGATTGGCAGCCGGACCGGCTGCTTTTCAAGATCGATGACACATTGATTTATCGGGCGACCCGCCCGATGGTGGAACACTACGGGCGGTGGGCCTTCGACAACCCCAAGTTCCTGATCCTCAACCTCGCGCTCGGGGGCGCCTACCCGCTCAAGACGAACGGCGTCCGCTCGCCCTACCCAGGTCTCCCGGACGCCACGGTGGCGCGCATCAAGGCCGGCACGGCCAGGGTGTTGGTCGACTGGGTGCGCGTCACGAAAAACTGACGCCGGATGAGCTGCGGCGTACACCTTGACAACGAATCACGGGCTGGGGTATAACAATGCGCGTCAAGGACGACATCGTTCGTCTGCTGCGGGAGGGCCATGCCTACAACCGCATTGCAGAAGAGTTAAGTTGTTCCAAAGCCACCGTCGCGTACCACGCCAGGAAGATCGGGGTCGCTCCAGGGATCAAAATTCACCCTTGGCCGGAGGTACAGCAGTATCACGACGCCGGTCACAGCGTCCGGGAGTGCTTGACACGGTTCGGCATCTCGCGCAGCGCCTGGTATGCTGCCTGCGAGCAGGGACGACTGGTCACGCAGGACCGCCGTATCCCGCTCCAGACGCTGGTTCAGGCGGGCCGTGCGACGGGCCGGACTCACTTGAAAGGGCGTTTGCTGCGCGCCGGTCTGCTGAAGCCGGAGTGCGGCGAGTGTGGTCTGACGACATGGCGCGGGCAGCCGCTGTCGCTGGAACTGCACCACAAAAACGGTGTCAATAACGACAACCGATTGGACAACTTGCTGTTGCTATGTCCCAACTGCCACAGCCAAACGCCGACCTACTCTGGCAGGAACGCGCAGAGTCGACGCCCGAAGATTGATGCCGGATAGTTCAGTTGGCAGAACGCGTCACTCTGGATGATGAGGTCCTAGGTTCGAATCCTAGTCCGGCAGCCAAAACGGGAAGCCTCCGCTCACTGTATGAGCGGGGGCTTTTCTGTCGCCGGTCAAGAAGCAGCAAGGCAGAGAGGTCTCTGAAGAGGCCGTGTTTGCTTTCGGTGCGCGGCTGGTATCTTACCATGATGTCCGAACTGGGTCGCACATTGATCGGTCTGGGTCTGCTGATCGTCGTCACGGGCGTCGCGCTGACGCTGTGGGGGCGCGTCGGGCTGCCCCGGCTGCCGGGCGATCTCGTGATTCGGCGCGGCGGCGCGACGTGCTTCTTTCCCCTCGCCACCAGCGTCATCGTCAGTCTCGTGCTGACGCTGCTCCTCAACCTGTTCCTGCGGCGGAAGCCTTAGATGGCGCTGCACTACGCCTTGCTGTTCGGGGCCGCGCTGCTGGCGGGGGCGATCAACGCCGCCGCCGGGGGCGGGACTCTGCTGACGTTCCCGGCGCTGCTGGGCGTGCTGGGACCGGGGCAGTCGGTCGTCGCCAACGCCACCAGCACGGTCGCGCTGGTCCCCGGCTCGCTGAGCGCGTTCTGGGGCTACCGGCGCGAGATGGGCGGCAGCCGGGGTGACTTGCTGCGTATGGCGCTGCCCAGCCTGATCGGCGGCGCGCTGGGCGCCATCTTCGTCATCAAAGTCGGCAGCAAGACGTTCAGCCACACGGTCCCATATTTGATCTTCTCGGCAACGGCATTGTTCATCCTCCAGGAGCCGGTGCGGCGCTGGCTGGCGAAACGCCCCGAGGCCCCGGACGCGAAAAAGGGCGTGACGCCGGGCGCGATGGTGTTTCAGTTCTTCGTCGCGCTGTACGGCGGCTTCTTCGGTGCCGGAATCGGGAT
>CAXUCQ010000531.1:0-2555 GCA_964249295.1 uncultured Armatimonadales bacterium
GGGCCAGGCGGCAGTCGCCCCGGAACTCGACGCTGCCGACGAAGCCATAGATCTAGATCTCATTGTTCTCCAAAAAAATAAAAAAAAAAGGGACGTAGGGGACATTCGCCAGCACGTCATCGGCCTGAACGTCGAACTTGCCGTCCTGCAGGTCTTTGGGATGGACGAACTGGATGCCGTCGATCTGCTCGACCTGCTTGAGCAGGGCGGCGCAGATGAGGCCGTCGAAATCGGAACGGGTGACAAGGCGCATCGCGCTCTCCTTCTGGTATTGTTACGGGGATTATCGGGAGAACGGGCGCGCGGACACAGGGGGATTTTCAGACGCAGGCGCGGCAGGCGCGGTCGATGGCGGGTCCGTAGGTCTCGCCGAAGTGGTTCAGGTGGACCAGCAGCGGATACAACTGGTGCAGCGGGCGGCGGCGCTCGTAGCCGGCGTCCAGGGGGAACGCGGCATGATAAGCCGCCTGAAACCCGCGCGGGAAGCCGCCGAACAGTTCCGTGAAGGCCAGTTCGACCTCGCGCTCGGCGTAATAGATGGCGGGGTCGATCAGCGCCGGCTCGTCACCCGTCGTGGCGAGGAAGTTGCCGCTCCACAGGTCGCCGTGGATGAGTACGGGCCGTGGTTGGAACCCGTCGAACAGCGTTCCCAGTGTCTCCATCACCCGTTCCAGCAGGCGCTCGCGTTCCGGCGGGACGAGTCCCCTGCCCCGCGCCTTTTCCCATTGGGGGACCAGACGACAGTCGCGGTAGAACGCGGGCCAGTCGGCATGGGGCGTGTTGGGCTGCGGCTGCGAGCCGAGAAAATTGTCACGGGTCAGGCCGAACAGGCCGTCGGGCGACGGGTTGTCGCGGTGCAGCGCGGCCAGCCCTTCGCCGAGCCGCTGTGCAAAGCGCCGCTCCTCGCGCGGGCGGGCAGGTTCCAGAAACTCCAGGGCTAGAAACGCGGGAGCATCGCTGAACGCCAGCACCTGCGGGACGCGCAGGGTTCCCGCCGCGCGCAGGCGGTCCAGCCCCTCGGCTTCCAGGGCGAAGAACCCCACCGGGGCGTTTGTCTTCCACTTGACGAAGATCGGCTCGTGGGGCGTCTCGACGACGGCAGCCCGATTGGCGTCGCCGCCGCTCAGGGCCTGGGCCGCCCCCAGCGGCCCGAACTGCGGCGTCAGCGCGACATGGACATCGGACGGAAGGACAGTCACAACTTCTGCTCCTCGCGGACGGCGGCCAGCAGGCCGTCCGCCGCGGCTTCCACCAGCGCGTAGACTTCTTCAAAGTTGCCGGTGAAGTACGGGTCGGGGACTTCGCGCACACCGGTTTGGGGCGCGCAGTCGAGGAACGGGACGACGCGGGCCTTGCCCTGCGTCATGGCCCGGACAGCCCGCAGGTTGGCGTCGTCCATCGTCAGGACGTAGTCGAACGCTTCTAAATCCTGCGGCGCGATCTGCCGGGCGCGGTGCCGATACTCGACATCGTTGGCGGCCAGGACGCGGCGGGTGCCGGGGTGCGGCGGTTCGCCCAGGTGCCAGTCGCCCGTCCCCGCCGAGTCGGCCTCGATCTTATGCCCCAGGCCCGCCGCCGCGACTTTGTGGCGGAACACGGCCTCGGCCATCGGCGACCGGCAGATGTTGCCCAGGCAGACGAATAACACCTTCACCATACGCAGGTCTTTCCCGAATATCTTTGGAATCATACATCAAGCCGTTTATCACCTCCTTCCCCCGTAGGGGCGACCCGGTGGGTGTCGCCCTTCATATGCCGGGGCGCGTCGTGTGCCGGGGCGCGTCGTGTGCCGGGGCGAACAGGACAAAAACAACCCGTGTGGGAAAGGACGACCTGGGTAAGAAGAGCGAGCCGATAGAAGGGCGATAGGAAAGGGCGACCCACCGGGTCGCCCCTACGGGGGAGGAGTTCGCATGACGTTTGACAAGGAGAAACACCGTCGCCAGAGTGTCCGCATGGACGGATACGATTACTCGGTCAGCGGAGCCTACTACGTTACGATCTGTGCCTGTCAGCGCGAATGCCTTTTTGGCGAGATTGTGGAAGACAAAGCGCTGCTGAACGCCTTCGGCGACATCGTCCACGAAGAATGGCTCCAGACCGCGAAAGTGCGGACCAGTGTTCAGATAGACGCCTTCATCGTGATGCCCAATCATGTCCACGGCATCCTGGTACTGTCCGAGGGTGAAGGTCGTCGTACTGCGGGGCAACAGCCGCGTCCGGGAGAGTACACGCATCCCCAGGGGCCAGCGTCAGGCTCGGTGGGGGCGATAGTCGGCCAGTTCAAGTCGGTTGTGACCAAGCGCATCAACATAATCCGTGACACGCCCGGCGCTCCCGTTTGGCAACGCAACTACCATGAACGGATCATCCGAGACGAACAGAGGATGACCAACGCCCGCCGCTATATCGCCAACAACCCCCGGCGGTGGCAGGACGATGTCGAGAATCCCGCCAACGCGCAACAAACGAAGGGGCGACCCGGTGGGTCGCCCTTTCTCTGTCCTCTGCTCTGTCCCTTTGTCATGGGCGACGCGCATCCGTCATGGGCGGCG
>CAXUCQ010000532.1:0-2553 GCA_964249295.1 uncultured Armatimonadales bacterium
CCTATCACCCATTCAATCGAGGCAACCCGTCGCGCGGAGGCGCCCCCGCCGCGTCCGCCTCATCTCGGACCAAGGCGCTCGACGCGACCCCGGAGCCGACCACCCGGTCGGCCCAGGGCGCGTCGGCGGCGCCCCCGGCCGAGATCGGTCCCGTGGGGTGACGGGCAGGCTGTCGGCGGGGCGGCGCCTTCTGTGAACAGGGGGGAGTCAATGCAGAATCTCGAAGAAGTGCGGCGCTACATGACCGACAAGCCGGGGGTCGTGGAAGACTACCCGTTCGACGACGTCACCCTGGTCCCGAAGGTCGGCGGCAAGATGTTCGCCCTGATCGCGGTCGACAAGACGCCCCTGCGCGTCACCCTGAAATGCGCCCCCGACGAGGCCCAGGCCCTGCGCGCCGAATTCGCCGCCGTCGAGCCGGGCTACTACATGAACAAGGCGCACTGGAACACGGTCACGATCGACGGCACCATCCCCGATGAGCGCGTCCGCGAGATGATCGACGCCTCCTACTCGCTCGTTGTCGCCGGGCTGAAGAAATCAGAACGTGAGGCCCTGGCGCAGGAGGGCGGAGGAACCCCGCCCCTACAGTGATTTGGAGACGGGACGTAGGGGCGAGGTCCCCTCGCCCTTTTTGTTCACAAAGGACACGCCCATGTTCCAGGGACTGCGCACGCTCGTTTACCACGTCGCCGACGTGGAACAGGCCAAAGCCTGGTACGCCGAGGTGCTGGGCCAAGCGCCCTACTTCGACGAGCCGTTCTACGCCGGCTTCAGCGTCGGCGGCTACGAACTCGGCCTGGCGGCGAGCGACGCCCCGTCATCCGGCACCGGCAACGCCGTCACCTACTGGAGCGTCCCCGATGCCGACGCCGCCCTCGACCGCCTGCTGGCGCTGGGCGCGACGCCGCACGAAGCCGCGTATGACGTCGGCGGCGGCATCCGGCTCGGCTCCGTGATCGACCCGTTCGGTAACCTGCTCGGCGTCATCGACAACCCGCACTTTTCGCTGAAAGACGGCTGAGGTAACACCATGTCCTCGCTCGCTAAACCGCGCTATACGCCGCATCAGTATTTGACAATGGAACGCGCGGCGGAGTTTAAAAGCGAATACGTCAACGGCGAGATCGTTGCGATGGCTGGCGCGAGCCGAGAACATATCCTGATCGTCACCAATCTCGTCCGCGAACTGAGTAGCCACCTCCGTACAGGCTCCTGCGAGACGTACTCGAATGATATGCGTACCCGTGTTCACCCCACGCGGTACACTTACCCGGATGTCGTCGTTGCCTGTGATGCAGAATTTGAGGACGCCTCCCTGGATGTTCTGCTGAACCCGCTCGTCATCATTGAGGTGCTTTCGCCCACGACCGAAGTGGACGACCGGGGCTGGAAGTTCGCTCACTATCGGCGGTCGCCGACTCTGACCGACTACGTGATGATCTCGCAGGACCGCCCTTCTGTGGAACACTACTCGCGGCACGGTCAGGACCTCTGGACATTGCGCGAGTACGATGCTCTGACTGATGTCCTGCCCCTGCCGTCCCTCTCCTGTGAACTCCGCTTGGCAGACATCTATGAGCGGGTGGTGTTTCCTCCCGAAGAGCCGCCGGAAGAGGCCGAGTAGAAGAAATTGCAAAAACGAACTTATAGCCGCTGCTATTTATTGATACTTTCATGCCCAACATCAGCGCTCTGGAACCGCAGAAACGGCACCCGAACCGGCTGAACGTCTTTGTCGACGGGCAGTTCATCATCGGGGTGGGGGAGCAGGTCGCCGCCGATCTGGGGCTGCGCGTCGGGCGCGAGATGACGCCCGAAAAGCTGCGCGAGGTCGCCGGGGCCGAGGAAGTCCACAAGGCCACCGAGGCCGCCCTGCGCCTGCTGGAAGTCCGCGCCAGGGCCAAGCGCGAGATCGAGACCCGCCTGACACAGAAGGGCTACGAGGATGGGGTCATCGCCCAGGTGACGGAGAAACTGACCCGGCTCGCCCTGCTCGACGACGCCCAGTTCGCCGCCCAGTGGGTCGAGGCCAAGACCCGACCGGGCGGCAGCCGCCCCGTCGGCAGGCGGCGCATCACCCAGGAGCTGTTCCAGAAGGGCGTCGGCAAGGACCAGATCGACGAGGCCGTCGAAGCCGTCACGGACGAGGCCGAACTCGCCTTGGCCCAGGCCGCCGCCCGCAAAAAGGTCCGTCAGGTCCCCGCCGACCGCGACGCGCTCCAGGCCGAGCGCCAGAAACTCATGGGCTTCCTCCAGCGGCGCGGCTTCGGCTGGGAGGTCGTCAAGCGCGTCACCCGCGAGGCCCTGCCGACGATGGCCGAAGCCGAGGACCGGGAAGAGGACGAGGATTGGGAGGAGTAACGACGCCCTCGGCGTCGGGATTGAGGACCTCCCAAGACGCCGGACGATGAATTTTTCATGAAGGATGCAGGAAAAAACGCGCCGGTTGGCGTACAATAAGGTTTAGTCTGCCGGCACTTAACGACGGGAACACGGAATCACAAGACATTTGCGCTGTCCGCGATAACGAGAAGCCGTCCGCTCAACCTC
>CAXUCQ010000533.1:0-2544 GCA_964249295.1 uncultured Armatimonadales bacterium
CCATGGAACGCCACATCAACCAACAGCATCACCAAACGCCGGCCCCGCTGGGCGCCGACGAGCTTCGGAAGATGACCGCCTACTGGCACGCGGCCAACTATCTGTCGGTCGGCCAGATCTATCTGCTCGACAACCCCCTGCTCAAACGGCCGCTCAGCCTGGCCGACATCAAGCCCCGCCTGCTCGGACACTGGGGGACGACGCCCGGCCTCAACTTCATCTACGTCCACATGAACCGGGTCGTCAAGAAGTACGACCTGGACGCCATCTACGTCTGCGGCCCCGGCCACGGCGGGCCGGGCATGGTCGCCAACACCTATCTCGAAGGCACGTACAGCGAGATCTACCCGGACATCCCGCAGGACGCCGAGGGGATGCAAAAGCTGTTCAAGCAGTTCTCCTTCCCCGGCGGCATCCCCAGCCACGACGCGCCCGGCGTCCCCGGCTCCATCAACGAGGGCGGCGAACTCGGCTACTCGCTCGCCCACGCCTACGGCGCGGCGTTCGACAACCCCGACCTGCTGGTCTGCTGCGTGGTCGGCGACGGCGAGGCCGAGACCGGCCCCCTGGCGGCGAGTTGGCACTCCAACAAGTTCCTGGACCCCGCCCAGGACGGCGCCGTGCTGCCCATCCTGCACCTCAACGGCTTCAAGATCGCCAACCCCACCATCCTGGCCCGCATCGGCGACGACGAGCTGGCCGAGCTGATGCGCGGCTACGGCTACACGCCCTATTTCGTCGAAGGCGACGACCCGGCCTTAGTTCACCAGCAGATGGCCGCCACCCTGGACACGGTCATCACCGAGATTCGGGAGATCCAGCGGCGAGCGCGCGAGGGCGGCGCAACCGAGCGCCCCCGCTGGCCGATGATCGTGATGAAGACGCCCAAAGGCTGGACCGGCCCCAAGACCGTAGACGGCAAAAAGACCGAAGGCTCGTGGCGCTCCCACCAGGTCCCCATCGCCGACATGAAGACCCCCGAACACATCCGGCAGTTGGAAGACTGGATGAAGAGCTACAAGCCCGACGAACTGTTCGACGCCGACGGGCGATTGATCCCCGAGCTGGCCGAACTCGCCCCCGCCGGAGACCGGCGTCTGGGCGCCAACCCTCACGCCAACGGCGGCGTGCTGCTGCGCGACCTGCCCCTGCCCGACTTCCGCGCCTACGCCCTGTCGTTCGACAAGCCCGGCGAGACCTTCGGCGAGGCCACGCGCGTTCTGGGCGGCTATCTGCGCGACGTCATGGCCCGCAGCCTGGCGGCGCAGCGCAACTTCCGGCTGTGGGGACCCGACGAGACCGCGTCGAACCGCCTGGAAGCCGTCCTGGAAGCGACGGGCCGGGCGTGGGACGCCGAGACGAATGCCGACGACGACGAGCAGCTCTCACCCACCGGCCACGTCATGGAGATCCTCAGCGAGACGACGTGCCAGGGCTGGCTCGAAGGCTACCTGCTGACGGGCCGCCACGGCTTCTTCTCGTGCTACGAGGCTTTTATCCAGATCGTCGATTCGATGTTCAACCAGCACGCCAAGTGGCTCGAGTCGTGCCTGCACATCCCCTGGCGTCGCCCCATCGCCAGCCTCAACTATTTGCTGACCTCGCACGTCTGGCGGCAGGACCACAACGGCTTTTCGCACCAGGACCCCGGCTTCATCGACCACGTGATGAACAAAAAGCCCAGCGTCGTGCGCGTGTACCTGCCGCCCGACGCCAACTGCCTGCTGTCCGTCGCCGACCACTGCCTGCGGAGCCGCAACTACGTCAACGTCATCGTCGCCGGCAAGCAGCCCGCGCTGCAATACCTGGACATGGACGCCGCCGTCAAGCACTGCACCCTGGGCGTCGGCATCTGGGACTGGGCCGGCAGCGACCAGGGGGCCGAGCCGGACGTCGTCATGGCCTGCGCCGGAGACGTGCCGACCCTGGAAACGCTGGCCGCCGTGGACATCCTGCGCCGCCACTGCCCAAGATTGAAGATTCGCGTCGTCAACGTCGTGGACCTGATGACGCTGTCTCCCGCCTCCGAGCACCCCCACGGCCTGCGGGACGCCGACTTCGACGCGATCTTCACCAAAGACAAGCCGATCATCTTCGCCTACCACGGCTACCCGTACCTGATCCACCGGCTGACCTACCGGCGCACGGGCCACGACAACCTCCACGTCCACGGCTTCGAGGAGAACGGCACCACCACGACCCCCTTCGACATGGTCGTGCTCAACCACCTGGACCGCTTCCACCTGGCGATGGACGTTCTGGACCGCGTGCCGACGTTGGGCGCCGAAGTGGCCTATCTGAAACAACACCTGCGCGGCAGGCTGCTCGACCACACCGCCTACACGCGCAAGTACGGCGAGGACATGCCCGAAATCCGCGACTGGACCTGGACCCACGCGGCCCCGGCGGGCGACACGCAGGACACTGAGGGCGACAACCAGGCCGGCCAAAAGGATTGACCCCCCTCCTTGCTTCATAGGGCCGTAGGGACCCACCTCCTTGCTTCGGTCGTGCCTCCCTCCGCAGGGGTCCTCCCGGAGCGGG
>CAXUCQ010000534.1:0-2540 GCA_964249295.1 uncultured Armatimonadales bacterium
CCTGGGGCGAGAAGATGCTCGTGTAGAGCGTGTAGATGACCGAGTTTGCCGGCCAGGCAGGAACGTCCTGCGCTTGGGCGGGGGCGGCAAAGGTGGAGCAAGTCGCCAGGGCGAGCAGCGCCGGGGCGACCGCCCTGCGTATCCAGTGGAACATGAATGGTGTGCTTTCGGGTCTCGACGTAACGCCGGGTTACTGTCTATAGGTTGCAGCTACGGGTGGTTGGCTCCCGTGCCTGGGGCTGCCCCACCCTGGTTGGCGGTCCCCATCTGGGGAGCGTTCCGGATCGCGGCTGACTGTGCCGCCGCATTTTGCTGAATCGCCTTCTCTTGCTGGGGGTCAGGGCCACCGCCGGGGGCGGCGGTGTCTTGGTCGTGATGACAGCCTGCAAGCGCCAGCATGGCTACTGCAAGAAGGGCGCAGACGCCGGCCCGCGTCCGGCGTGTCGTTTGTGTTTGCATGGGGGCCTCAAAAACGTGTGCGCCCGCGACGGTCGAGGCCGCGAGCGCACACTCTCGATGGATGTTAGTTGATGTTGAAGGTCGCGGCGATCGTGCTGTCCGAGCAGTCCACGGTCGAGGCCGTGTGGTTGCCGGTGCCTCCGCTGCCGCAGTCGCCGGGCGTCCCGTTTGGATAGCCGCCGGAGACCGCGCCGGGGCGGAAGAACTTGGCATGGCCGTCGCACATAACGTAGTTCGCGCCGCCGGTGTGACGGCCTGTCGGCGCGGTGAAAAAGGTCTGGGCGTTTGTGTCGCCGGCCGCAGCTTCTGAGTTGCGGAGGTAGCCTGTCGCGTACTGGACGTCACCGGCCGGATCAGGACCATTGAAGTTGGTGTTGTAACCGGCGATGTCTTGTGCGCCAAGGCCGCATCCTGACGGTGAGCCTCCTGAATATGTCTCGTCCCCGTTGGAGGGGCCGGAAGGCTGCCCAGGACGGCCGCCGTTCGTGTAAGGCTGCGAAACATCATAGTAACCGCTTCCGGTGACTTCGCAGAGCAGGACCGTCTTAGCCGGCGCGGTGAATCCCGCCAGAGACTGCCCTGCCGAGGCGGACTGACCGTCCCCGGACCCGGTCGGGTCATAGATGGCACAGTTCCTGTTGTACAGGTAGGACGTCGGGTGTCCGTGGGACAGCGCCCCACCGGCGTCGTCCGGGCAGGTGTAGACGGCCGTGCTCTTGGCATACGGGTAGAGCTGTCCCGCCCACCCGGAGCCGAGGCCGTACTGCTGGACCCCGCTCGCGGTCCTCTCGTCGTAATCCTGCTCGTACTGGATGGCTGCCAGCGCGAGCTGCTTGGTGTTGGACAGGCACGCGATGGCTCGGGCCTTCTCGCGGGCCTGGGCGAAGACGGGGAACAGGATGGCTGCCAAAATTGCGATGATGGCGATGACGACAAGCAGTTCAATGAGGGTGAAACCGCGCCGTTGTGGGTGTGACATCGAAATACTCCTTGGTCGGTTGTGGATCGCCGGGGCTGATGACACCCAAGCGTTTGGGGCTTTCGGCCTAGTATAGCATGGGCCGCAACGGTTGTCAATAGCCCTATGCAAGATATTTCCGCATTCTCCGCCGATTCTGGTATATTAACGGAAAGGATCGACGCCCGTCACGGGCGCCCGGACGCTCGGGGCCGTGAACGCGGGGAAACGCCATGACAGACCAGAAGCCACAGGTCCGGCTGGAAGACATCGCCGCGCGGGTGGGCGTCTCGCCCTCGGAGATCTCGCGCGTGCTCAACGGGCGCGTCCGCTCGGGCAAGAGCGTCGGCGCCGCCACGCGCGAGCGCATCCTGACGGCGGCGCGGGAGATGAACTACAGCCCGCACCGGGCGGCGCAGAGCCTGGCGCGGGGGCGCACGGACACGGCGGGCCTGATGATGGTCATCGACCGGCAGGCGCCCGCCTCGCCGTTCTTGGAAGACCACGAGGCCCCGGACGAACTCTCGCCGCACTACCACGAACTGATCGGCGGCCTGACGTACACCATGAGCCGGTACGGCATCAACCTCGTGCTGGCCCAGTGCGGCGGGACAGGCGTCGACCCGCTGCTCAAGATGGAGGAGATCGCCCGCTCGCGCGCCTGCGACGGGCTGATCATCACGGACATCCTGGTGGACGACCCCCGCCCGGCGATCCTCGACCGGACCGGCCTGCCGTATGTCGTGCGCGGGTCGTCGCCGCTGCCCGACACGGTCGCCGTCGGCACGGACAACGCGGGCATGGCGTACCAGGCCATCCAATACCTCTACGGCCTGGGACACCGGCGCATCCTGTTCTACAACATCCGGCGCGATCTGATGGTCGGCCAGCGCCGCTTCGAGGGCATGTGCCGCGCGCGCGAGGAGTTCGGCCTGCAGGCGACGCTGGAGTACCGCGACGACGCCCACCACGAGGGCGGCGTGTACCAGTCCCTGCGGCAGCGGCTGTCCGAGCCGGACACCCCCACGGCCATCTTCGCCGAGGACGAGGTCAGCGCCCTGGGCGCCGAGCACGCGCTGACGCAGGCGGGCCTGCGCGTCCCCCAGGACGTCAGCCTGATGAC
>CAXUCQ010000535.1:0-2530 GCA_964249295.1 uncultured Armatimonadales bacterium
GTTTCCGGTGCCGCCCAGGCGGCGTCTCCCGACGCCAGGAGCCGGGCGGGAAGTAGCAGAAGACGGGGCAGAGTCGACGACGCCGCGCCCACCGCCCGTTCGGCACGTTGAACGCGCCGGCGTCGATCGTCACCAGGGCATCCGGCGGCGTCCGCGCCAGGGAGCGCCTCATGTCGGACAGCGCGCGCAGCAGGACCGGCAGATTCGCCACGGCGTTCGCCACGCCGATGCTGGCCCAGGGCGTGCTGTCATGGCGCAGGTCCACACCGGCACCGCGCATGACGTCGCCGCCGATGCCCCAGGCGACGACCGGGCGTGGCGCGGCGCGCTCCCGCAGAGCCTGCAGCAGCGCGGCCCCCTGCCGATCCCCGGACGGCTCACCGGCGACCATCGCGACTGTCAGCGGCCTGTCGTCATCCATGGACTGCCCCCGACTCAGACGCGCGGCGCGTCGTTCTGCCGCCCGTTGGAGCCGAAGCGGATCTGGCGGATGAAGTCCAGCAGGTAGTCCCGCTCCGGGCCGGGTTCAATCTCGGTGTCGATCGCCTCGACGGCCTGCGTGGTGTTCATCTGGGACCGGTACAGCAGCTTGTAGGCCTGCTTGAGGTCGGTGCGGGCCTGGGCGGAGATGGCCGAGCGGCGCAGCCCGCGCACGTTCAATCCCACGACCTCACAGGGACGCCCGTCGGCCATCATGTACGGCGGCACGTCCTGGACGACCTTGCTGATGCCGCCGATCATCGCCAGGCGCCCCACCCGCACGAACTGGTGGACGCCGACGTACCCGCCGAAGTTGGCCTGGTCCTCGATCAGCGCGTGGCCCGAAATGCCCGTGAAGCTCGCCATGGTGATGCCGTCGCCCAGCACGCAGTTGTGGCCGATGTGGCAGTACGCCATGATCAGGTTGTTGTCCCCGATCAGCGTCTCCTCACCCGCGCCCGCCGCGCGGTGGATGGTGACATGCTCGCGGATGATGTTGTCGTCGCCGATCCGCAGAAAGGACTTCTCGCCGTGGAACTTGCGGTCCTGCGGGATGCCGCCCAGGACGGCACCCGAGAAGATGTCGCACCGGGCGCCGATAACCACATGAGGCTCGATGACGACGTGCGGGCGCAGCTTCGTGCCGCCGCCGATCACGGCCCCCTCGCTCACCACGGTGTACGGCCCGATCTCGACGTCGTCGGCGAGCTGCGCGGACGGGTCAATGGTGGCTGTCGGATGTATCTTCATAAGAGGTTGTCAGACTCGTCTCGGAACGAAAAAGAGCAGGCGTTTGCACTCACCAGCCCGTGACCAGCGCGAACATCAGCAGGGCCTCGGCGACGACCTGGTCGCCCACCCGCGCTGTACACTGCACCTTGCCGACGCTGCCGCGCGCCCGCAGCAGGACGGCCTCCGTTTCGAGCGTGTCGCCCGGCGTCACGGGCCGGCGGAACTTCGCGCTCTCCACGGTCGCCAGATAGGCGGCCTTGCCCTTGTGCTCCTCCATCGTCAGGATCATGATGCCGCCGACCTGCGCCATGGCCTCCACGATCAGGACGCCGGGCATGATCGGGCGCTCGGGGAAGTGGCCCTGGAAGAACTCCTCGTTGGCCGTCACGTTCTTGATGCCGACCGAGCGCTTGCCGCTCTCATAGTCGGTGATGCGGTCCACGAGCAGGAACGGGTAGCGGTGCGGCAGGATCTTCTTGATCTCGTCGATGTCCAGGGTGGGCAAAATGGTCTCCTCACAGAATGTTCGGCGGGCGCGTCAGCGGGCGTCTCCCGTCAGCAGCCGCGCGAACCGGCAGTTGAGCGCGTGGCTCGGCTTCACGGCGACGACGCGCGCGGCCAGGGGGCGCCCGATCAGCGACAGGTCGCCGATCAGGTCCAGCAGCTTGTGACGGGCCAGCTCGTTGTCGAAGCGCAGCGGCGCGTCGTAGCCGTCTCCGCGCAGGGCGATGCCGGTTGCCCGACTCGCGCCCAGCGCCAGCCCGCGCGCCTGCAGCCACGCGATCTCGGCCAGGAACCCATACGTCCGGGCGGGCGCGACCTCCATCGCGTAGTCGCCCGTGAGCGCGTCGAACTCCGCCGCCTGCGTCCCGATCCACGGGTGCTCCGGGTAGTCCAGCACGACCGTCGCCTGGAAGTGGGGGGCGGGCAGCGCCATCAGCAGCGCCCCGTCCTCGCCCGCGAGCAGGCGGGGGCGGTCCAGAACGAGGGCGCGGGCCGTGTCGCCGTGTCCGACCACGCCGGCCTCACGAATCAGCGACACGAAGGGAGCGGCGCTGCCGTCCCCGGCGGGCAGCTCGCCGCCCCGCGTCTCGATCAAGGCGTCCTCGACGCCGCACCCGGCCAGGGCCGACAGCAGGTGCTCCACCGTCTGCACGGCCACGCCGCCCGCGCCCAAGATCGTGCAGCGCGCCGTGTCGACGACATTGGCGGCGAGCGCCGCAATCCCCTGCCCCGACTCCATGTCACGCAGCACGACCCCCGCGTCCGGCGGGGCCGGCAACACCCGGACCGTGGCGGGCCTGCCGGAGTGCAGTCC
>CAXUCQ010000536.1:0-2212 GCA_964249295.1 uncultured Armatimonadales bacterium
CACCCTGACCATCACCCCTAGACGCAGCCCGACCGCCACGACGCTGACGTTGGCGCCGGACGTCAAGGTGCTGGTCTCGCAGGCCGCCGCCGTGGGCGACATCAAGACCGGCAACACCGTTGAGGCTTACGGCGACGTGACGCCGGGCGCGACCACGATCACGGCGAACCGCCTCACCCTCGTCCCGCCGGAGCAGACGCCGAACGGCAGGCCCGGCCCGAACGCGGGGTACCGCCGCAACTACATCGTCGGCATCGTCGCCGCCACGTCGCCCGCGCTGACGATGACCACGGCGGGCGGCGTGACCGTCACCGTCACGCCCTCCCCGGACGCGCGGGTCACCAAGATCGTGCCGGGCGCGCTGTCGGACATCGTCGTGGGTGCCAACGTCTCGGCCCGCACGACCGGCGACGAGGCGGCCCCGACGGCGACCGAGGTGCGCGTGCTGCCCGCCCGCAATGCCCGTTGAGAGGGGCCTGTGGGGAAGCGGCATATCAAGCAGCACAAGGGGCATGATGCGTCATGCCCCTTGTTTTTGTCCGTCCCTGCCCTTGTACTATCCGCCGTCCGGGAGGATGGTGGCGAGGATCTCGGCGCGGGTCGCCGTCGCCACGCCGACCTTGCGGACGACCACGGCCCCGGCGCAGTTGGCGAGCGCGACGGCCTCGGGGGGCGTCGCGCCCGCCGCCAAGGCCAGCGTCAGCGTCGAGATCACCGAGTCGCCCGCCCCGGCCACGTCGTAGACGGCGACGGGGTGCGCCGGCACGCTCGCCTCGGCGCCGTCGGCGCTGAACAGCGTCAGGCCCTGCGCCCCGCGCGTGATGAGGATGTGCTGCGCCCCGGACTTGCGCAGCAGCAGCCGCCCGGCGTCGCGCAGCTGGCTGTCGCTGGACGTGTCGTTGAGGATCAGGCCCGTGGCGGCGCTCGCTTCGGACAGGTTGAGGGTGATGACGGAAAGTCGGCAGTGGGCGCCGATGCCCTGCGGCTTGAGATTGCCTGTCACGACCTTGCCGTGCGCCCGCGCCGCGTCGGTGGCCGCCGCGACCAGATCGCGCCCCAGCAATCCCTTCTGGTAGTCCGACAGCAGCACGGCGTCACACGCTGGGATGGCCGTCTGCAGAAAGGCCAGGACCGCTGCGTGGGCATCGGCGTCGATGGGGTCGCGCCGCTCGTGGTCCACGCGGACGACCTGCTGCGAGTGGGCGATGATGCGCGTCTTGCGGGTGGTGGGTCGCGACGCCGAGATGAGCAGGCCGTCGGTCCGGGCGCCCTCCTCGCGCAGCTTTTCGGCCAGGATCGTCCCGGCGCCGTCGTCGCCGATCACGCCCACGATGGACGCGGCGGCGCCCAGGGCGCACAGGTTGTTGACGACGTTGGCCGCGCCGCCCGGCACATGGGTCTCGCGGTCGGCGTCGACGACCATCACGGGCGCTTCGGGCGAGATGCGGCTGACCTTGCCCCAGACGTACTCATCGAGCATGACGTCGCCGACGACCAGCACCCGCTTGCCGGTGAAGTTGTCGAGTATCTCTTGGGCGCGTTGTTTTTCCATAGGTGTTATTTCCGCTGATAGATGATGATCGCGGGATCAGTATACAGCATATCGTGCGGCAGAGCGTGCAGCGGCAGTCCGTACCCCCGGTCGGGGAACGGGGCGACGGTCGGCGTCTCCAAGGCCGTGTGATAATCCCGAAGCAGCACTGTCATAAACCGTGCCAACCGGGGGTCGTGCAGGCGCAGGGCGTCTCGATAATCGTACTCGCTGAGGATTACGAGGGTGGGGCGGGCCGTTTGCAGCAGGCCGACGTCCCAGTCCTGGCCGCCGTAGACGACGCGCCGGGCGGTGGCCGGGTCGGTCAAGCCCCGCCACGCGCCCGGCTGGGGCGCGCTGAAGTACGGGCTGAGGGGCGGCTCGCCGAACCACGGCTGCACGGCGAAGCCGACGGTGGCCGTGGCTCGCGCCCTCACCCACTCGTCCGCTCTGTCGCGGGGGTCCGTCCCGGCCATCGGGCGGACGATCCCCACACAATCCGCCAGCGTCAGCAGCAGGACGGCGACGCCGACGGCCAGGCCCGCCCGACGCAGCGCGGGCGCTTTGACGCGCGACACGTCCGCCAGCAAGCGCCCGCTCCACAAGGCAAGAATCGGCAGCAGCGGGATGACGTAGCGGGCGTAGCGCACGGCGGCCAGGCTGACAAGGACGTAGTAGGGC
>CAXUCQ010000536.1:2222-2526 GCA_964249295.1 uncultured Armatimonadales bacterium
CGGACGTCGGCGGTCGCACGGTCGACCTGCGCGCCGTCGCCGCGCCCCCGGCGGGACAGGGCATACGCAACCGACCCCAGAGACAGCAGCAGCAGCGGCAGGCCCAATCCGGCGTCCAGATTGTGCGTGACGTGGTACACGAAGCCGCTGCCGGTGTCTTTGAACGTCGGGTCCTCGGCGTTGTTGACGTGGACCGCCTCGAAGCGCAGATCGGCCACGAACCGCCGGGACTCCAGGACGGCGCCGGGGCAGGCGAGCAGAAACGCGGCGACGGCGGCCAGGAGGCCGACGGCCAGGGGTTTGA
>CAXUCQ010000537.1:0-2522 GCA_964249295.1 uncultured Armatimonadales bacterium
GCCAGGCCGCTCGCCTTGAAGTGGATGTCGGTCAGGACGCGCCCGCCGAGCTTCTCCAGGTTGGACCGGACGATGTCCATGCCGACGCCGCGCCCCGAGATGTCCGACAAAGTCGCCGCCGTCGAGAACCCGGCGGCGAAGATCAGATGGGTGGCGTCCCGGTCGCTCATCGCCTCCGCCTGCGCGCCCGTGATCAGCCCCTTCTTGACGGCGGCGGCCCGAATCTTGGCCGGGTCGATGCCCCCGCCGTCGTCCGTGATCTCGATGACGATGTGGTTCTCCTCGTGCCGCGCGGCCAGCCCCACCCGGCCCTGCGCGGGCTTGCCGGAGGCCACCATGTCGGCGGGCGGCTCGATGCCGTGGTCGACCGAATTGCGCAGCAGGTGGATGAGCGGGTCGCCCAGCGACTCCAGCACGGAGCGGTCCAGTTCCGTCCCGCCGCCGGACATCCGGAAATCCACGTCCTTGCCCGTCTTCTGCGCCAGGTCGCGGACCATGCGCGGCATCCGCTGGAACACGCCGTCGATGGGCAGCATCCGCGTCTTCATGATCTCGTCCTGCAGCTCGCCGGTGATCCGGGCGATCCGGTGCGTCGCCTCGACCAGTTGCCCCACCCGCTCGTCGTGCGGGTAGTGGCCCTGCAGGTCCGCCCCGATGCGCGCGATCTGCGTCCGGTCGATGACCAGCTCGCCGATCAGGTTCAGCAGGCTGTCCAGACGCGCCACGTCCACCCGGATGGTCTGCGCGTGACCCGTCGGAGCCGCTTTGGCCGGCGGCGCGGCAGCGGCCCCCCCCGCCCCCAAATCCGGGGGAGCCGAGACGCCGGACGAAGAGGGCGCTCCGGGAGACAACACTCCGGCTCCCCCAGGATTGGGGGCGGGGGGGGCTTCTTTCAGCGCCATCCCCCACGGCGCGACCGTGACCGAGTCGATCTCCGAGATCTTGTCGAGCGCCTCTTGGATGGCGCCCTGCGGCTGGTCGCTGGCGAACAGCAGTCGGAACGCCAGGTCGAACTCCTCCGCCTCCAGCGCCTCTTCTTTGGGGTCGGCGACCAGCACCGAGCCGAGCGGCTCCAGCGCGCCCAGCGCCATGAAGACGCGCACGGACTTCATCAGACACTCGGCGCTCAGGCGAACCTGGATATGGAACAGCCCCAGGCCGGCGGCCTGGGCGTCGTTCAGACTCGCCTGTTCAAAGTCGGTGATGGACAATGACGCCTCAGCAGGGCGGGGCGAAGGAGGGCGCAAGCCCTGTACCCCGACACCGGACAGGTCTCCTTGTAGGGGCGCAACGCTTGCGCCCTCGTCCCCTGCTCCCCCATCATTGGGAGCGGGGGGGGCCTCTCCCCCAGCATCCGCCGCGCCCTCCCCGCTCCGAAGCGCCTCCAGACGCGCCACCAGGGCCGGGATGTCCGTGCCTTCCGGCGGCGCATCCGTGCCGGACTTCTCGATGCCGTCCACCAGCGCCGTCAGCGCGTCCAAGCAGTCCAGCAGCGCATCGACGATGGGTGGCGTGACGGCCAGATTCTCCTGGCGCAGATCGTCGAGCACGTTCTCCATCTCGTGGGTCAGGTCGCCCACGGCCAGGAACCCCATGGCGCGCGAGGAGCCTTTCAGCGTGTGCGCCGCGCGGAAGATCACCTGCAGCGTCTCCGGCGAGTGGTCGCCGCGCTCCATCTGCAGAAAGTGCGACTCCAGCAGGGACAGCTGCTCCCGGCCTTCATCGAGAAAAACGTCCAGGTACTGGGACATGTCCATGTTCATCGCGCTGTCTTCCGTGTTTCTGTCAGTAGACCATTTGCATAAAGGGTGTCGGAGCCGGGCGGGGGAACCCAGCCCCTACACAGGAAGGGGTGAGGGCTTGTAGGGGCGAGGTCCTCTCGCCCTGATCCCCCGCCCTCGCCCTGATCCCCGCCCTCGCCCTGCGACCGACGCAAAAAGCTTAGCGCGCGTGCGAGGCCCGGTCCGCCGCGAGCGGGGGCGGGCGGTCGAACGCCCTCCCGATGGCGCCGGCGATCTCCGGCAGCGGCAGCAGACAATCGACCGCGCCCAGCTCGACGGCGGCTTTGGGCATGCCGTAGACGACACAGGTCGACTCGTCTTCCGCCAGGGTGACGCCGCCCAGGTCGCGCACCGTCTTCAGGCCGCGCGCCCCGTCCCGGCCCATGCCCGTGAGCAGCACGGCCACGATCCGCCCGCCGAACGTCCGGGCGAGCGAGGCGAGCGTCACATCGACCGAGGGGCGGACGCCATGGACCGGCGGGTCGTCTGAGAGCGACGCCCGGCCGAGCGCGTCGAACACCAGGTGACGCCCGCCGGGGGCGAGCAGCGCCGCGCCCGGCTGCAGCGTGTCGCCCGCCGCCGCTTCCCGGACGGGGAACGGCGCGTCGGCGTCCAGCCGCCGCGCCAGCGACGTCGTGAACCCCGGCGGCATATGCTGGACGATAACGATCGGCACGCGCAGGCCGGCGGGCAGCGCCGGAATCAGCGTCTGCAGCGCCCGCGGCCCGCCCGTGGAAGCGC
>CAXUCQ010000538.1:0-2521 GCA_964249295.1 uncultured Armatimonadales bacterium
CAGCACGTTGGCCTCGGCGCCCAGCCGGTTGAAGGGGTAGGTGCCGTTGAGGATGCCCGCGACCAGGGCGGTGTCGGCCTGGACCTCGCCGTCGACGTGCAGGTCGGGGGCGCGGGCCGCCAGCAGTTCGGCGGCGCGGCGCATCTTCTCGGCGCGGGGGTGGCGGACGCTGCCGAAGTTGGAGAAGCTGAGCATGGCGATGCGCGGCTCGACCTCGAAGGAGCGCGCCAGGCCCGCCGTCAGCAGCGCGATCTCGACCAGGGTCTCGGCGTCGGGGTCGATGTTGACCGTGGTGTCGGCGAAGAACAGGACCTTGTGGCGCGTGGCGACCAGATAAACGCCCGCGACGTGGCGCCCGCCCGAGGCGGCGCGGATGATCTGCAGCGGCGGGCGCAGGCCGTCGGAGTAGTGGGAGCTGAGGCCCGACACCATGCCGTCGGCGTCGCCCAGATCGACCATGACGGACGCGAAGTAGTCGGGGCGGGCGATCAGTTCTTCGGCCTCGCGGCGCGTGACGCCCTTGCGCTGCCGCAGCGACAGCAGGTGCGCCAGGTAGTCCTCGCGCCGGTCCGAGAGCGCGGGGTCGAGGACTTGGACGCCCCGCAGGTCCAGCAGCATGGCGGCGGCTTTGGCGGCGACGACGGGGGCGCTGCCGAGCAGGACGGGCCGGGCGATCCGCTCCTCGGCCAGTTGGTGCGCGGCCCGGATCATCTTGTCGTGCTCGCCCTCCGAAAGCACGATGCGTTTGGGGTCCGCTTTGGCCTTGTTGAAGACGATCCGCATCATCTCGTGCGACTTGCCCAGCCGCGCCTCCAAATGATCGGGGTACTTCGCCATGTCGAGCGGGACGCGGGCCACGCCGGAGTCGATGGCGGCCTGGGCGACGGCGGGCGCGACCCAGAGCAGCACGCGCGGGTCGAGCGGCTTGGGGATCAGATAGTCCGGCCCGAAGCGGAGGGTGTCCAGGCCGTAGGCCTTGGCGACGGCGTCCGGCACGTCCTCGCGCGCCAGCGCGGCCAGCGCGCGAGAGGCGGCGGCCTTCATGGCCTCGTTGATCTCGGTCGCGCGGGCGTCGAGCGCGCCCCGGAAGAGGAACGGGAAGCCGAGCACGTTGTTGACCTGGTTGGGGAAGTCCGAGCGGCCCGTGGCGACGATGGCGTCCGGGCGGGCGAGTTTGGCCTCGGGATAGCCGATCTCGGCGACGGGGTTGGCGAGGGCGAAGATGACGGGCCGGGCCGCCATGGGCGCGATCATCTCGGGCGAGACGATGCCGCCTGCAGACAGGCCGACGAAAACATCGGCGCCGACCAGGGCGTCCGCCAGCGTCCGGCAGGGCGTCTGTCGGGCGAACTCGGCCTGCGCCGGGTCCGGCGGCGGACTGCGGTCGGGCCGGACGACGCCGTGGATGTCGGCCATCAACATGTTCTCGGGCCGGGCGCCCAGGGCGCGGTAGAAGCGGGCCGAGGCGATCGCCGCCGCGCCGGCCCCGCTGAAGACGATCCGCACGTCTTCCAGCCGCTTGCCGACGAGTTCGAGGGCGTTGAGCAGCGCCGCCGCCGAGATGATGGCCGTGCCGTGCTGGTCGTCGTGGAAGACGGGGATGCGCATCTCGCGCCGCAGCCGCTCCTCGATCAGGAAGCACTCGGGGGCCTTGATGTCTTCCAGGTTGATGCCGCCGAAGCTCGGCTCCATCAGCCGGACGGCCTGGATGAACTGCTCGGGGTCCTGCGTGTCCAGCTCGATGTCGATGGAGTCGAGGTCGGCGAACCGCTTGAAGAGCAGGGCCTTGCCCTCCATGACGGGCTTGCCGGCCAGCGCGCCGATGTTGCCCAGGCCGAGCACGGCGGTGCCGTTGGTGATGACCGCGACCAGGTTGCCGCGCCCGGTGTAGAGGAAGGCGTCTTCGGGGTTCTCTTGGATGGCGCGGCAGGGGGCGGCGACGCCGGGCGTGTAGGCGAGAGCGAGGTCGTGCTGCGTGTGGCAGGGCTTGGTCGGGACGATTTCCAGCTTGCCGTGCGGCGGCCTGCGGTGGTACTCCAAAGCCTCGGTGTCTAATGGATTCATGCCCCTATGATACTCGGCATCGGCGGCCTTTGGATACGTACTCCGGCCCCGGATTTTGGTCCGGGGCCGTGACTGGCCGGTGAAGCGGTGTCCGCCGGACGGCGGCGGGGAGCGTCGCGGCCCGGAGCGGCCTATGACTCGGGACTCAGGCCGGCGGCGTCCCTTCAAAGTCGAAGTCGAGGGCGTTTTCCTGTTTGGGGACTACCTGTGCCTCTTTGAGGGGGCGGTGGGGGGGGTGGGCGGCGTAGGCGTCGAGCGCCGCGCGGTCCACGAGGCGGGCGACCAGGCCGTGGGTGTAGCCCTGCGCGCGGCCCGAGAAGTCCGCGCCGCAGGCCAGCGCCGTGACGCCCGCGATCTGGTCCGCAAGTCCGCGCAGGGCGGTGAGGGCGGCGCTGATTTGTTCGTCGGTGGCGTCGGGCTTCCAGCGGAACAGTACGATGTGTTCGATCATCTGTGT
>CAXUCQ010000539.1:0-2519 GCA_964249295.1 uncultured Armatimonadales bacterium
ACCCACTGCAGGTGCGACACCCGCAGCGTCACGCCGGCGCGCGGCTGTGGGCGGCGCGAGACCGCCTCGACAGGGGGGGTGTGGCCGTCGAAGCGCCGCAGCAAAGCGGCGCTGGGGTCTGCCGATATGAGACGGGCGGGGCCTGTCGATAGGTAATATGTCTGCGCTCCGGCTCCCGCCACCGCCGGTTCGGTCAACAGATGGCGGAAGGCTGCCGCGCGGATGTCATCCTCCTGCGCGGCCCGTGCCTCCGGCGTGGCGACGTCCGCCGGGAGGTCATACGCTCTCACGGCTTGAATCTCCATGTCGCGCGGGAAGACCGGCTGGATCAGACGCACGAACAGCGGCTGATCAAGGCCCATCGCCAGTTGCGGAATAACGTGGATGCGCCTGCCGGCGGCGTTGAAGGTCGTGACCGACAGTTGCCCGCGCTCGAAGCACAGCGCGATGTCGACCCGTTCGCGCCCCTTCCAGAGCCGCAGGCCCACGCCGGGGTCGAAGCATTTGGCGAGTCCGCTCGTGTCATACAGTTCGTCGTCGAACAACAGGCGGTCCATGCGGGCGACGAACGCGCGGCCTTGGTCCGGCGCGCTCCGGTCGATGGTCCGGTCGTCGCCGAACGTCCCTTGCAGGACGGGATCGCTGCTCCGCCCCTGGAACTGCGCGGCCACCTCCAACTGCGTGCGGCGCGCTTCCGTCAGCAGGCGGAACACCTGGACGTGAGTCGCCCCTTGCAGGATCGCCGCCGTTTCGTCGCCGAGCGCGACCCGCGCCTCCGGCGGGGGTGCGGGGCCGCCGGGCGTCCCGGCGGGCGCCGACGCGCACGCGGCGAGGGCGCTCAAGCAGAGCAGCGCCGACAGCCCTGTCCGGGTTCTGAGTGTCCTGTTCATGGCGCGATGTTCGCCGGGCCGGGGCGCTCTTCCTGCCGGGGCGGACTTTGTTGCCGTCGGCGCACAATCCCCACATCGTCGCGGGATGGGCAACGGGTTTCATCCGTTTTGTCATGTTGGTATGACAAGGGAATAATGGACCGTTCCGCTCCACAGACAGAAACCGCCGCGCCGCCGCGCGAGACGACCGACGAGACCGCCGCCGAGGAGGCGCTGCGGCTGCGCGACCGCGCGGTCGAGGGCAGCCGCAACGGCATCGTCATCACGGACGCCCGGCAGCCCGACGACCCCATCATCTACGTGAACCCGGCGTTCCTGGAGATGAGCGGCTACGCGGCGGCGGAAGTCCTGGGCCGGAACTGCCGCTTTTTGCAGCAGGCGGACCGGGACCAGCCGGAACTCGGCACGCTGCGCCGCGCCCACGCCCGGCAGGAACCCGTCACCGTCACCCTGCGCAACTACCGTAAAGACGGCACTTTGTTCTGGAACGAGCTGACCGTCTCGCCGATCCTGGACAAAGACGGGCGGCTGACCCACCACGTCGGCATCCAGACCGACATCACGCGGCGCAAGCAGGCCGAGGAGGAGAACGCGCGTCTGTCGCAGGCGATGCGCGCCTCGCTGCAGCGGGAGCGGGCGTTCCTGCGCGACGTGCTGTCCAGCGTCACGGAGGGGCGGCTCCGCCTGTGCGACGCGCCGGGCGACCTGCCCCCGGTGCTGGAGCCTGTCGGCGATCCCGTCCCGCTGCGGCCCCAGGACATCGCGACGCTGCGCGCGGAGGCGCGCGACGCGGCCATGCGCCACCATCTGCCGATGGACCGCTGTCACGACCTGGTCACGGCGGTCAGCGAGGCGGCGATGAACGCCGTGGTGCATGGCGGCGGCGGGCAGGGGCGCGTCTGCGTCGGCGACGGCGGCACGGTGCAGGTGTGGATCTGGGACCAGGGCGCGGGAATCGCCGTGGACCGCCTGCCGCGCGCCACGCTGGAGCGGGGCTACACCACGGCGGGCAGTCTGGGCCACGGCCTGTGGCTGATCCTGAACACGGTGGACCGGCTGTGGCTCCTGACGGGGCCGCTGGGGACGACCGTGGTTCTGGAGCAGGGCCGCGACCCGCAGGAACCGGCCTGGCTGCGCCCGGAATAGTCCGCCTGGCTCGTTGTCGGCGGGAGTCCTGTGGTAGAATAGACCATGCCTGCTCCGACGCGGAACGAGGGGGACGGGGGGAACTACGACCGATGGACGTCCGCCCGCTGGGCATCCGTGGGGGAGCGCCGCCGCCGGGGATGGCCCGGCGGGTGGCTGCCGGCGTGTCTCGGCGCGGCCCTGCTGTGTGCGCTGGCATGGGTCTCGCGGCGTCATGAGCATCGCCCGCCGCCGATGAAAGCGAGCGCGCCTTCGCAGAGCGCCGGCGCGCTGGCGGGCGTCATCGTCATCCTCGTTCCTGGTCACGGCGGCGAAGACCCCGGCGCGAGTCTGCGCTGGGGGCGGCAGCGGGTGCAGGAAGCGGCACTGACCTACCGGACGGCCCTGGAAGTGGCGCGGGCCCGGCCGGCGCCGGGGGGGGCGCGGGGGGGCACCCGCCCGCGCCCCCCCCGGCGCGCGCCCGGAGTTACGCCTGGAGTTTCT
>CAXUCQ010000540.1:0-2507 GCA_964249295.1 uncultured Armatimonadales bacterium
GCCCACGACGCCGCCCCCCACCCACGCCCAATCCGACGCGCCCTCCCACGACGCGCGGCTGGCCGAGGCCCAGGCCGGGCCGCTGCTGTTCAACGGGCTGTCGGCGGACGACGGCGAGGACGCCGACGACGAGCCGGGAGCCGCCGCCCTCGGCATGGACGACCCGGAAACCGAGCGGCTGGCCGCCGCCTCGCCGTCGGACGTGTCGGACGAACTGACCGCTTAACGGAGGTAGAATCATGGCGAAATCCGTGGGCATCGACCTAGGGACCACGAACTCGGTCGTTTCGACGATCGACGAAGCCGGCGACCCCGTCGTCATCACGCTGGCCGAAGGCAGCCGCCTGTGTCCCTCCGTCGTCGGCTTCTCCAAGACGGGGGAGCGGCTGGTCGGCCAGCTCGCCAAGCGCCAGGCCATCACCAACCCGGACCGCACCGTGTCCAGCATCAAGCGGCAGATGGGTACCCGGTACAAGGTCGGCGTGGACGGCAAGGAGTATTCGCCCGAAGAGATCTCGGCGATGATCCTGCAGAAGCTGCGCGCCGACGCCGAGGCCTACCTGGGAGACGTCGTCACCGAGGCGGTCGTCACCGTCCCGGCCTACTTCAACGACGCCCAGCGCAACGCCACCAAGAACGCCGGCCAGATCGCCGGGCTGGAGGTCGTGCGGATCGTCAACGAGCCGACCGCCGCCGCCATCGCCTACGGGCTGGGCCGCAACGCCGAGGACGAGCAGCTCGTCTTCGTCTGGGACCTAGGCGGCGGCACGTTCGACGTCTCGATCCTCGAAATGGCGGGCGGCGTCTTCGAGGTCCGCGCCACGGCGGGCGACACCCACCTGGGCGGCGACGACTGGGACGCCCGCGTCATGGACTGGATGATCGCCGCGTTCCAGCAGGAGACGGGCATCGACCTGAAACGCGACCGCATGGCCGTGCAGCGCCTGAAGGAAGCCGCCGAGAAGGCCAAAATTGAGTTGTCGTCTTTGCAGCAGGCCACCATCAACCTGCCCTTCATCTCCAGCACGCCGGACGGCCCCGCGCACCTCGAGATGACGCTCACGCGCGCGCAGTTCGAGGAGATCAGCAAAGACCTGATCGAGCGGATGATCGGCCCGACCGAGCAAGCCCTGTCCGACGCCAAGCTTTCCCCGGCGGACATGAGCCAGGTGCTCCTGGTCGGCGGCATGACGCGGATGCCGCTGGTGCAGGAGAAGGTCAAGGCCATGTTCGGCAAGGAGCCCTTCAAGGGCGTCAACCCCGACGAAGTCGTCGCACAAGGCGCGGCCATTCAGGCGGGCATCCTGGGCGGCCAGGTCACCGACATCGTCGTCCTGGACGTCACGCCGCTGTCACTGGGCATCGAGACGCAGGGCGGCGTGTTCACGCGGCTGATCGAGCGCAACACCACCATCCCGACGTCGCACTCGCAGTTGTTCACGACCGCCGTGGACAACCAGGGCGCCGTCGACATCCACGTGCTGCAGGGCGAGCGCGACTTCGCCGTGGACAACAAGACCCTGGGCAAGTTCCAGCTCACGGGCATCGTCCCCGCGCCGCGCGGCGTCCCCAAGATCGAGGTCACGTTCGACATCGACCAGAATGGGATCGTCCACGTCTCGGCCAAGGACACGGCTACGGGCCGTTCGCAGAAGGTCGCCATCACCGCGTCCTCCGGGCTGGGCCGCGACGAGGTCGAGCGGATGGTCGTCGACGCCGAGCGCTACCGCAAGAGCGACGAGAAGCGCCGCGAGGAGCAGGAGATCAAGAACAATGCCGACCAGCAGGTGTACCAGGCGATGCGGATCGCCGCCGACGCCGCCGGGATCGTGCCGCAGCCGCTGATCAACGAGGTCAACACGGCGGCGAACATGCTCACGCAGTCGGTTAACAACTACGACACGGCCATGGCCCGGACCGGCATGGAGACCCTGAACGCGGCACTGCTGAATCTCAGCAAGGCGTACTACGAGGCCAAGGCCGCACAGAACGAGCCGCCTCCTGCGGCGCCTGCCGCTCCCGACCCGGCACCACCCACCAACGGCGCCGGCCCGACGAGCGCCGTCGCGAAGGGGATGTACGACCCCGACGCCGATGACCGCATGGACCTGGAAGAACTGCTCAGCGAGGTCGAGCCAGGAACATAACAACCCAGAGATAAGCGAGAGACTGGGGAAACCCACCGGCGGGAAAATGTGTTACAATGTGCGGGGCCGAGGCTTCTTTCCAAGCCGGCCCCGATTTTCTTGCGCTCTTTCTGTGGCGACCTACTGTGAACGGCCTCATCTGAACGAACCCGTCTATGGCTAACAAACGCGATTACTACGAAGTGCTGAGTGTGGAGCGCACCGCCTCCGTGACCGAGATCCGCTCGGCGTACCGGAAGCTAGCGGCCAGGTATCACCCGGACGTCAACCCCGGCGACCACGCCGCCGAAGAGAAGTTCAAAGAGATTAACGAGGCCCACGAGGTGCTGTCCTCGACCGAGAAGCGGCAGGTGTACGACC
>CAXUCQ010000541.1:0-2506 GCA_964249295.1 uncultured Armatimonadales bacterium
GCTCACACTCGGGGAAGTCTTCCAGGTACGCCTCGGCCCACTCCAGCTCCCGGGCCAGGAGGAAAACGGTGTCTTCTGTCATCATGGTCCTTCCATCTTAGCAGGCGCAGGCCGCAAATTCAACCGCAGAAATGCCGGAATTGACAAACGATTTTCCGATCTGCTATAATCCTTTCCGACCGTGGGCAGTTGGCGCAGTGGTAGCGCACTTCGTTGACATCGAAGGGGTCACAAGTTCGAATCTTGTACCGTCCATCCCAGTTCTCCGCAGAGTCGCCGGTTTTCCTTAGAAACGAGCGCCCGCCGTCCCCGGCTCGGCATCCAGCACCGTCCCCATCAACCCTGGCTTTGAAGACCGGACACGGATCTCCGATGCCTGTTCTCCCCCGTTTCGTGGGCCGGAGCGTCATTTTCTCCAGGTCTCTCACCGAAGCCACTCTGGGCAAGTACGCTGCTGTTCCCGCCGGGTGTACCACCGCTGCGTAGCCGCAGAGGAGTCAGTCCGTCGGTGCGTTTAATCTTGTCACAAACAGTCTTAGCATACACATCCGCCGCTGTGGAAGCTGCTTGGTTCGACGAACATCACGGAGGCGGGCTGGGATCCGAGGACGGGAGTCGGGATTAGCGGCGGACCGCGCCCCGCGAGAGATACAGGCCACAGAATGCACCCAGACACACGGCGGGGGAACGGGTCGGTCAGAGCTGTTGAACCGGCCGAGGCGCCTGAAAGGGAAGAAACCTGTGGGACGGGTCGGGAGTGGACCGCGCGAGACCGCTCACGCTTCCGCTTCGTCTCAGGGTTGATCTACCACGCCGCCCGACTGCTCGGGCGGTCGCTGCGCCTGCAGGTGGTCGGCGAGGCGGCGGTGGCCGCCTTGCAGCAGGACGGCAGCGGCGTCATCCTCGCCACCTGGCACGGACGATCCCTGGTGCCGCTGCCGCGCTTCGGCGGGCGCGGCTATTGGGCGATGATCTCGACATCGCGCGACGGCGAGTACCAGGACCGCATCTTCCGCCGCTTCGGCTGGAACACCGTGCGCGGCTCGACCACGGCGCGCGGGGCGGTCCGGGCCGTCCTCTCGCTGATCCGACACTTGAAGGCGGGCGCGACGCTCGCGCTGACCCCGGACGGCCCGCGCGGCCCGTCCGGCTGCGTCCACGGCGGCCCCGTCCTGCTGGTCCAGAAGTCGGGCTGCCCGGTCGTCCCCGCCGGGGCGAGCGCGACCCCCCGCTGGCTGCTGCGGACGTGGGACCGTTACCTGATCCCCTGCCCGTTCGCCCGAGCCGCGCTGGTCTACGGCCCGCCGATCCATGTCCCGCAAGATCACACGGACCCCGAGCAGCAGCGCCGCTGGGCCGAGCGGATCGGCGCGGCGATCGACGCGGCTCAGGCCGAGGCGGACCGCCTGCTGATGTCGAGGCCCGCCCCCGGACCATCAGCCGGACAGGACAAAGCACAAGCGCCCGTAACCCGATAGCAGGGTCAGGGCGCTGTCCTGCCTCCGGCCCGTGGCTGTCCTGCCTGCCGGCGCCGACGGCTTGACAGCGGTACCCCACGGGGGTATATTCAGGCGCCGCTGAGACGCATCGCCGGACAAGTCGTCGGGGTGCAGAAGATGGTCGAGGGGAGGCGCGTCCCGTTGCGCCGCTTTTCGAGGTGATCGGGAAGTCTTGAAGTGATCGGAGACCAAGCCATGACGACGACGTTTATCGCCCCCGACATCGAGTGCGCCGGGTGCGCGGCGAGCATCCAAAAGGCGCTGGGGCGGCTGCCGGGCATCGAGAGCGTCGCCGTGGACGTGCCAACTACGGCGGTGACGGTCCAAGCGGCGGGTGAGATCAGCCGCGCCCAAATCGCCGAGGCGCTCACGGACATCGGCTTCCCGCCGCAGACGGACGAAGAAGGCTGACGTGAACCCTACGGAGACGGCTGTTCTGCTCGGCGGCGTGGTTCTGATCGGCCTGATCCTGTGGTTCTTTTTCGGCCCCCAGGGGAAACCCGAGAACGCTGGAGGCGCGGCGGGCGGCCCGACCGAACGGGCCGAGCTGGCCGTCGCGGGCCTGACCTGCGCCGCGTGCGTGTCCCGCGTCGAGAAGGCCGCGCGGCGGGTGCCGGGGGTGGCGGACGCCGCCGTGGACCTGCTCGCTGGCCGTGGCGCGTTCGACTACGACCCGGCGCAGACCGGCCCGCGCGAGATCGCGGCGGCCATCGGGAAGATCGGCTTTGAGGCGGCCCCGATCGCGCCCCACTCGGACGGTGCGCCCGGCCGGGGAGTCGAGGCCGAGGGCAGGTCGCTGCGCCGTCGGTTCTGGGTCGCCGCCGCGCTGACGGCCCCGGTCCTGATCGGCGCGATGGGGGCGGATCTGGGTCCGCCGGTCCTCGCCCGGCTCGGGAACCCGTGGCTGCAGCTCGCGCTGACGACGCCGGTGCTTTTCTGGGCGGGCGGGGGGTTCTTCCGGGGCGCGTGGCTGTCGCTGCGCCATCGCGGCAGCGACATGAACACCT
>CAXUCQ010000542.1:0-2505 GCA_964249295.1 uncultured Armatimonadales bacterium
GTACGAGCGCAACGCCGGGCTGGCGGGCGGCGAGGCCAGGCCGCGCGTCTGGGGGCGGCCGGAGGACGAGCGGTTCGCCGAGCGGGTGTGGGACCAGGACGGTCTCGGCGGGCCTGACGCCGGGGGGGGGCCGGTCGTCGCGCTGCACACGCAGTCCAGCATGGACTCCAAGAACTGGCCGATGGAGCACTGGGCCGCGCTGGTCGGCGCGTGGCGGGCCAAGCACGGGGCGCGGTTTTTGGTCGTCGGCGGTCCGGGCGAGGCGGACGGTCTGCGGTCGCTGCCCGGCGTGACCCATCTGGCGGGCCGTCTGTCGCTGAAACAGACGGCGGCGGTGATCGCGCGGTGCGACCTGTTCGCCGGGCTGGACAGCGGGCTGGCCTACGTCGCGGAGGCGGTGCAGACGCCGGGGCTGGTCGTGTTCGGCTCGACGGTGGCGGAGACGTCGGGGCCGCAGTGGGAGGGCATCGCCTGTGTCCGCGCCGCAGACGCCTGCCTGCCCGCCTGCCACCGGGCCTGCACGCGGCAGCCGCTCTGCATCACGCACCTGAGCGTCGCGGCGGTGGATCGGGCGCTGGAGGCGGTCTGGGAGCGGCGTCGCGTCCCGGCAGGGGGGGCCGTATGCGCGTCTCTCTGATCATCCCGACGTTTAACGGGCTGTCCCTGCTGCAGAAGCACCTGCCGGCCCTGCTGGCCGCTGAGGGCGTGTCCGAGGCCGAGTTGATTGTTGCCGACGACGGCAGTTCCGACGGGACGGTGGGATGGCTCCGGCAGAACGTGCCGCAGGCCCGCGTGATCGCGCTGCCGGCCAACGGCGGCTTTTCGCGCGCGTGCAACGCGGCCATTGCCGCCTCCACGGGCGACGTGCTCGTGCTGCTCAACAACGATGTGGCCGTTGAGAAAGATTTCCTCGCCCCACTGCTGCGCCCGCTTCGAGACGACCCGACGGTGTTCGCCGTGAACTCCAAGATACTTCTGCCCGGAAAATCCATGCTGGACGAGGGCGAAAAGACGGGCGGGTTCCACAACGGCATCTTTTATGTGGACTGTCGGCACGACCCGGCCCGGCGCTCGGCGACCACGGCGCCGACGCTGTACGCGACGGCCTGTGCCGCCGCGTACCGCCGCTCGATGGTGGAACAGTTGGGCGGGTTTGACGAGCTGTATTCGCCTTGCTACTGGGAGGATGTCGATCTGTCGTACCGGGCGCTCAAACGCGGCTGGAAGGTGCTGTACGAGCCGCAGAGCGTGGTCTACCATGAGCACGAGACGACCACGGCACGACTGGACCCGCGCTTCACGGCCATGGTCAGGCACCGCAACGCTTTCCTGTTCGTCTGGAAGAACATCGGCGACGCCCGCTGGACGCTTTCCAGCCTGCTGCTCGGCTTCTGGGTCGCGCTCTACCACCGCCTGCGCGACGGCGCCGCCGCGCCGGTGCGCGGCTGGTGGGCCGCCGTCCGCTTCCGGCCGCAATGGGTGCCGCGCCGGTCGCGCGAGCGGCGCGAGTCGTCCGTCTCCGACCGCGCGATTCTGGCGAGGTTCGCCGCATGAACATCCTGGTCGTCTCGGCGTGGTGTCCGTTCCCCGCCGACAACGGGTCGCGGCTGCGGGCGTACAACCTGCTCACGCAACTGGCCGGGCAGGGGCACCGGCTGACGCTGATCGCGTTCGGCCAGGACGACTCCGACCTGGCCCTGGCGCAGAGCGGCCTGGCCCCGCTCTGCGCCGGGGGCGTCCGACTGTTCGCCAGTCGCTTCTTCCGTCCGGGGACGCTTCGGGCGACGCTGGGGTTTTTCTCGCCCAAGCCCCGGATGCTGCTGGATACGTGGCTGCCCGAAGCGGCGTCGGAGATCGGGCGGCAGTGCCGCTCGTCCGCGCATGACGTCGTGCTCGCGCTCCAGCTCGGCGCGGCGCACTACATCCCGTCGGATGCCACGCCGCCCTGCGTCCTGGATGAGGTCGAAGTCAGTAGTTTCGTCCGCGCGCTGGGCGAGACGCGGTCGTGGCGCAAAAAGCTGCGGATGGGGCTGATGGTCGCCAAGTTCCACGCGCACGTCGCGTCGCTCGCCCCGCGCTTCCGATGCTGGACGGCGGTCTCGGAGGAGGAGCGGCAGGCCATCCTGCGCTTGATCGGGCCGAAGGTCGCGCCGCCTATCGATGTCCTGCCGAACGGGGTTGATCTGCGGTACAATACCCCCATGCCCGCCCCGAGCTATGAGGCCGACACGCTGATCTACAACGGCGCGCTGAGCTTCTACGCCAACCGTGACGCCGTCGAGCATTTCCTGGCGGACGTCCTGCCGCTCATTCAGCAGGAAAGGCCGGGGGCGAAACTGCTGGTCACGGGGCGCACCGAAGCGCTCGATGCCAAAGACCCGCTGCGCCGTCACGCCGGCCTGACGCTCACGGGCTACCTGGACGACATCCGGCCCGCCGGGCGCGGCGCGGCGGCGTGCGTCGTTCCGCTGCGGCAGGGCGGCGGGACGCGGCTCAAGATCATCG
>CAXUCQ010000543.1:0-2503 GCA_964249295.1 uncultured Armatimonadales bacterium
TTCTTGTACTTAGCCAGGATGGCGCGCGTCGAGCTGAAGATTTTGATTCCGCCGAGGGAGCGCTCCGCTGCCGAAGCCGGCATCGTCGTCACGGTCAGCGCCAGCAGCGCCGCGCCGAACGCGGCGCCACGGGCCATCGACTGCTTCAGCGTGTTCTGTCCACCACTCTTCATGCTCGCAAGCCTCCATCGTAGGTCGTTGGGCGGGTTTCTTGAGAAGCCCTTGCCGTCACACAAGATTATACGCTATTATTTCCGAGAATGGCTCGGGAATCCCCTGCGCGGCCCGAAAGATTATTCCACACAACGCCAAGCCCGACGTGAACTTTCCTGGCTCTCCCGCGTCAGGGAACTACAGACTGCGCGGTGCGGTCTCAGAATTCGCAGGAATGGGACAACGAGCCGGTGGGATACGCTCAGGTGATCTGCTTGACTCAGCCGGACACAACCCTGGTCGAACGCTGTCGCGCCAACGACGAGGCGGCGTTCAACGAGGTCGTGTCACGCTACAAAGACAGGGTTTACAACTACCTGTACCGGATGCTGGGCGACGCCGCCGACGCCGAGGATCTGACGCAGGAAGTCTTCGTGCGCCTCTACACGTCGCTCGGCTCGTTCCGCAGCCAGGCCAGCCTGAACACCTGGCTGTTCCGCATCGCCGGCAACCTGTGCATCGACCATTTCCGGCGGTCAAAGAAACACCGAGCCATCGCCTACTCGCTGGACGAGCCGCTCGGCGGCGAGGGGGACGCGCCCGGCCACGAGGTGGCGGACGTGACCTACGAGCCGCACCAGCTTCTGGAGCGGCATGAGCTGTCCGCGCAGATCCAGACGGCGCTCTCCGGGATGCCGGAGAAGCTGCGGTCCGTACTCCTGCTGCACGACATCGAGGGGATGCCCTACGAGGAGATCGCCCAGGTCGTCGGCTGCCCGCTCGGCACAGTGAAGTCGCGCCTGTTCAACGCCCGGCTGCAGCTCCGCAAGCGTCTGACGGGTTATCTGCAGTCACAAGCATAGACGAGCCTGCCGCGCGGCTGTGAATGTTGAGGAAGATCATGACCTGCGAAATGTGCAACCCGCTGCTGTCGGAGTATGCGGATGGAAGGCTGGATGCGATCCGGCGTGACCGGGTGGAGATGCACCTGGCGCAGTGTCCCGGCTGTGCCGCCCTCGCCCGAGACTTCCGCGCCATCGGCGGCCTCCTGCGTGGACTCCCGGTCTCGCAGACATCCCCACGGTTCGACGCCCTGCTGGCTGAGCGTCTGGCGCAGACCCGTTCCGCCCGAACGCCCTGGCTGTCTCGCCTCGCGGACGGCCTGCGCCCGCCGCCGTTCCTGTGGCGACCCGCGCTCGCCTTCAGCGCCGCCGCCGCCGCCATCGCCGGCGCGGTCGCATTCCAGCACCCGTCCGTGCCCGTCGAGCCGACGCCGGTCTCGGAGGGCGCCCTGGTGACGCACTGCGTCCAGCAGCACCGCAGCTACGTCGGCGCGCAGCCGCTCTCGGACCCGGCGGCGCAGAGCCTGGCCGACCAGCTCGACGCGACAGGGGCCGTCCCGACAGCCGCGACTCCGGGGGACGGCGATCTTTAACATGGCTTGTGCAAAACAACTCGGGGGGCGCCGCGCTGCGGCGCTTTTTCTGACGCTGACCGGGCTGACGCTGCAGGGAGCCGCCCCGGCACGTCCCCTGCCTCCGCGCGTCCCGCACGCCCGGAAGCAAGGCGCAGGCGCCCAGGACGCCTACGCCCGCAGCCTGCTGCGCCGGATGCTCCAGGCGGAGCAGCGAGTCGCCCTCGCCGGGGATCAGGTCACGACGCTCGTGCGGAGCGGGCAGCCGGTGACCTCCGAACAGCGTGTCCTCCGCAACGGCACGCGCGCCTTCCGGCTGGAGTACGTGCAGCCCCCGAACCTGGCGGGGGAACTTGTCATCGACGACGGCAGCACGTTCTGGCAGTACTCGCCTTCGACGAAAAGGCTGGAAGCGGGCGCGTCCCGAATCGACCGCAGGCGGGGCCGCGTCCCGCAGGTGATGGATCAGATCAGGTCAGGCGCCCTCGTCGCCCAGTACCTCGGCCAGGACACGGTCGCGGGCCGGCCCTGCGGGGTCGTGGAGGTGTCGTCGCGCGACCTGACGCAGACGCCCCACCGCCGCTTCTGGATCGACCCGGCCAACGGCGCCCAACTGCGCATCGACCAGTTCGGGGCGGCCGGCCAGATGCTGTCCTCGTCCTATTACACCAGCGTGAGCTACAACCCGCCGATAGGCCCCGACGCCTTCCGGCCCCCGTCCGCGCCGTCGGGAGTGCGCCCCCTGGCGCGCGGCCCCGCTTCCACGCCCTTGACCGTCCCGCAGGCCCAGGCGCTCGCCGGCTTTTCGATCCAGCAGCCCACGTATCTGCCGCCGGGCTTCCACTTCCAGGCCGCCTCGGTCTCGGACTTCCGCCAGAAAAAACTGGTCGCGCTCCGCTACGTCAACGGCCTCACCGTGCTGTCCCTGTTCGAGAC
>CAXUCQ010000544.1:0-2492 GCA_964249295.1 uncultured Armatimonadales bacterium
TCTTTGGACCGGAGGGGCTGCCTGTCGTCGGCCTGCCCTTTCTGGTGTTGATGAAACTGCTCGCCAGTCGCGGCATTGACATCGGCGACCTGACCCGGATGCTGGGCGGGGCCGACGACGAAGCGTTGGACGCCGTCCGCACGGTTGTCAACGCGCACTTGGGCGAGGCCGCCGAAGACCTGGAAAGTCTCATCACGCTGGGGCGGCTGGAGTTTGAACAGGGCCGGGAACGCCTTCTTTGACGTTAGACTTTTTGTATAAGGGCGGGGGTACCCCGCCCCTACGGTAATCCGCCCCAATGGTTTGCAGGGGCGAGGCCCCCTCGCCCCGCTTCTCCCGCCTTTCGCCCTCGGATATCTGCAAGAAGTCTCGCCTGCAGGCAACCGCTACAGCTCGCGCCGGTACTCCAGCGCCTGAATCAGCGTGGCCTGGTCGGCGTAGTCCAGATCACCGCCGACGGGCATCCCGTGGGCGATGCGGGTGACGCGGACGCCGAGGGGCTTCAGGCGGGCGGCGACGTACATGGAGGTGGTGTCGCCTTCCACCGTCGGGTTGGTGGCGATGACGATCTCCTTGAACTGACCGTCGGCGACGCGCTGTTCGAGTTCCTTGATCTTGATTCGGTCGGGGCCGACGCCTTCCAGGGGCGAGATGACGCCGTGGAGGACGTGGTAGACGCCCTTGAACTCGTCGGTCTTCTCCATCGCGATCAGGTCGCGCGGCTCGGCGACGACGCAGAGCAGGGCGTGGTCGCGGCGCGGGTTGTCGCAGATGTCGCAGACCTCGCCTTCGGAGTAGTTGTAGCAGATGCGGCAGAAGCGGACCTGAGTCACGTCCAGCATCGCCGTGGACAGGGTCCGCCGCTCCTCCTCGGGCTGCCGCATCAGGTGGAAGGCGAGGCGCTGGGCGCTTTTGGGGCCGATGCCGGGGAGTTTTTCCAGCTCGCCGACCAGTCGGGCGAGGGGTTTGGGGTAGTAAACGGCCATGAGCGTCCTGACTGGGTGTCCGAGGGTCCCAGGATTGAAATCCTGGGCTGCCGAGGAGAAGATTGCCCGCCTTCGCGGGCGCAAGAATGGAGAGCGGCATCCTTCCGGCGCCCGCGAAGGCGGGCAGGATGCTCTTGCCAGCCCAGGACTTCAGTCCTGGGCCTTATGGGCGCGCGGGCGTTTAGAAGAATCCGCCGGGCAGGTTGCTGCCCATGCCGGCGGGCATGACGCTCTTGAGGCGCTCCTCGCGCATGGTGTTGGCCCTCTCGATGGCGTCGCGGACGGCGACGGTGATGAGGTCTTCCAGGGTCTCGACGTCGTCGGGATCGACCACGTCCTTGGCGATCTTGATCTCGATCAGCTCGGCCTTGCCGGTGACGACGACTTTGACCATGCCGCCGCCGCTCTGGGTCTCGATGCGGGCCTGGCCGAGTTCTTCCTCGGCCTTCTGGGCGTCAGCCATGGCTTTCTGGGCCTGCTCCATGAGCTTGCCCAGATTGCCCATGCCGCCGGGGACTTTGCCGAAGGGGTTGTTTGCCATTGTGCGTTATCCTTTCACATCGGGGTCGTCGAGGACCTGGCCGCCGAAGACGGCGATGACTTCGTCGAGGAACGGGGAGTGCTGGTGGGCGTCCGGGGCGGCGACGGTCTCGCGGGCTTTGGGCGCGGGGCCGATGGCGACTTTGGCCGGAAGAGGCTGTCCGGGCAAGACGGCCTTGATCTTGAACGTCCCCGGCTCGGCCTTTAGCGTTTTGTTGACGATCTCCTCAACAATCTCCCGCGCCCGTGGACGCTCCATGCGGTCGACGTTGAACTGGTTGCTGAACTGCAAGGTGATCGTGTGTCCCAACAGCGCGACCGGGTGGGCGTCCTTCACCAGTCCGACGCCGGACGCCTGGCGGCTGCCCATGCGGTTGACGACTTCCTGCCAGTTCTTCTGGAGATAGATCAACTCCGGTGCGGCGTCCGGGCTGAGTTCCGGCTTGTGGCCGTTGCCGTTGACGGGGAGCGGGGCTTCGGGGACGGCGACCTGCTGGACCTGCATGAAATCGTCGGCGGCGTCGTGCTCGTCGGCGCTGGTGACGAGGAAGGACGGTGCCGTGAGAGGCCCTTCCGGCCCAGGAGGAGGCCCCCCCGCCCCCGATAATGGGGGAGCCGGAGCGTCGTCGAGCAGGGGCAGTACGTCGAGGTCGTCGTCGCCGGGGAGCGGCACGTCGAGTTCGGTGGGTTCGTCGTCTTCGATCAGGGCGGAGTCGGAAAGGTCGTCTTCGGCCACGGGGGGGGCGATGTCGAGGAGGTCGAGGGGAGGACCCACCTCCCCGCTTCGCTGGGGTCCTCCCGAAACGGGAGGATTGGGTGTGAGCAGGGCAGGGGGCTTGGTCTCTGCACTCCGAGGTGAGTTCGCGGCCGTTCCAAAGGGGGCCGCCGGCGGAGCGGCAGCAGTGACGGCAGGGGCCGGCGGCGGCAAGGGTGGGGACGTGACCGCGACGGCAGGGATGACTGGAG
>CAXUCQ010000545.1:0-2245 GCA_964249295.1 uncultured Armatimonadales bacterium
GACCAGGAGCTGACCCTCGGCGGCCAGGGCGGCCCGGCGCTGTTCGCGGGCGACGCCGACGGCGCCGAAGCCGGCATCGCCGCCGCCCCCGGCGTCCTGGGCAGCCAGGACATCCCCCTCGGCTCCCAGCAGGCCGACGGCCAGGACGTCTACCAGCGCGACGACAACGCCGTCGCCGACCTCAACTACCGGCACACGTTCAGCCCGAGCCTGACGGGGCTGCTCTCCGCAGGCGTCAGCCGCTCCATCCTGGACATCTTCAACCGCAACCCGAGCATCGACCTCAACTCGCTCAACCCCGACGGCACGCTCACGACCATCGACAACTCCATCGAGTTCAACCCGACCATCCTCCGCAACAGCACGCAGACGGAGGCGTCCGGCAGCCTGACCCAGACGACCGGCGCGCACACGTACAAGGCCGGCTTCACGCTCACGGGCCAGACCGGCGACGAGCTGTACCAGTTCACCCCGCAGAGCCAGCTCGCCCTCGACGCGCTGAACGCGATCCAGGCCGGCGGCCCGCAGCTGACGCCCAGCGGCACGGCCCAGACCGACGCCCAGGGCAGCCCCGTCCTGGACGCCCTGGGCAACCAGGTCTTCCTGATCAAGCCCGGATCGACCGCCCCCGTCCTGCGGGTCCACCGCACCGGCTACTACAACGCCGGCTACATCCAGGACACCTGGCGCGAGTCGCGCCGCTTCACCGCCAACTACGGCCTGCGCCTGGACGGCTACGGCCAGAAGCAGAACCTGGGCACGCCCGACGTCAACGAGGCCTACCTGTCGCCCCGCATCAACCTCGCATACGCCCTCGGCGGCGGATCGACCGTGCTGACCTCCTACGACAAGCTGTTCACCCAGCCGCCGCTCGCCCAGGGCGCCATCGTCGGCACCAGCCTCCACCCGCAGATCACCGACGCCTACGAGGTCGACGTCCTGCACCAGTTCGGCGCCGGCCAGTCCGCCAAGATCGCCGAGTACCAGAAGAACGACCGCAACGAGAACGACACGGGCATTCTGATCCCCTACACGCAGATCGGCGCCTACACGACCCTGCAGTACCAGTACGCGACCATCCAGGGGACCGAAGTCTCCTACAACCTCACGCCCCGCAACAACGTCGGCCCCGGCGGCTACGTCGCCTACACCTACAGCCACGCCCGCCCCGGCGGGCTGGACCAGACTGGCGCCCCCGCGCCCATCGTCAACGACCACGACCAGCGCAACACGCTGAGCACGGGCGTGGATTACACGTTCAAGTCCCAGGCCTTCGCGGGCGTGGACCTGTACTACGGCAGCGGGGAGGCGTCCAGCGTGCTGGCGCCGATCAGCCCGAGCAACGGCAACGTGCTCAGCAACGGCGCCCGCATCACCAACACCCTGGTCAACCTGCGCCTGGGCAGCCCGCGCCTGGCCGGCTTCGGCGGCCTGGAACTCGACGTCGAGAACGTCTTCAACAGCCTCAGCGTGCTCAACTTCAACTCCGGCTTCTCCGGCACCCGCTTCCAGCAGGGCCGCCGCGTCCTGCTGCGCGCCACCGGGAGCTTCTAGCCCCAACGAACAAAGGAAACACCCCGATGAAAACAGTCACCCGTCTGCGGCTCTTCGCCCTCTACGCGGTCCTGCTCGCCGCCCTGGCGACGAGCGCCGCCGCCCAGGACCGCCCCCTCGGCGCCGCCCAGGACCGCCGGCTCCACCAGGAAGACCGCGACCTGCACCGCATGGACCGCGACCTGCACGCCGAGGACCGCGCCTACCACCGCGCCCGCCGCCACAGCGCGGCGCAGACACGTCAGGACCGCGCGTTCCACGCCATGGACCGCACGTTCCACCGGCAGGACCGCCGCTTCCACGCCGCCGACCGCGCCTACCACGACGGGGCGTAGAAAGAGGCTCCCGGTTCCGAGGCAGGTCCCCCTCTGAAACCGGGGGCCTGCCAAAATTGGAGGGATGACCGGACATGAGGAGACTGGTTCGGACCGCCAAACAGCCTGCGCCGACCCCGCAGATCGTCCCGGCCTCCGTCACCCACGCCGCGCGGCCCGTCCTGCCCGCGCGCTTCCTGGCGGACCATGTGAGCCGGAGCAACGCCGAGGCGGGATTTCTCGGCCTGTTCACCGTCCGCGCGGACGGCACGGCGGAGGTCGAGATCGTCGAGTCGACGGGCAGCGACGCCCTCGACGCGCTCGTCCTGCGGGCCGCCCGGCAGCGGTTGTTTCCCCGACACCGGCGCGCGGCAATC
>CAXUCQ010000545.1:2255-2488 GCA_964249295.1 uncultured Armatimonadales bacterium
TCCTGCGGGCCGCCCGGCGGTACCGGTTCCGGCCCGCCACCCAGGACGGCGTGCCGGTCGATTCGTTTCTGCGGATACGGATCGCCTTTGACGTCTACTAGGCCTGCGGCGTCGGTCCCCAGGGCTGAACCCCTAGGCTGCCGCAGAGAAGACCGCCCACCTTCGTGGGCGCAGGCGTGACGTGACTTTCCTCGCCCGCGAAGGCGGGCAGAATGCACTCCATAGCCCAGGGG
>CAXUCQ010000546.1:0-1518 GCA_964249295.1 uncultured Armatimonadales bacterium
GTCACCGTCACGCCCGCCCGCTCCAGGACGGCCCGGAAGGCGGCGATGCGCGCCGGCTCCGGGCGCTGGAACGGCTCGAAGACCGTGGTCGGGTGGTACAGGATGACGTTCACGGCGGCGGACAGGCCCCGCATCAGTTCCGCCAGTTCCAGGGCGTCTTCGGGGCGGTCGTTGACCTCCCGCAGCAGCACGTACTCGAACGTCAGCCGCCGGTGGGTGGCGTCGGCGTAGCGGCGGCAGGCGTCCATCAGCGCCGCGATAGGGTAAGTCTTGTTGACCGGCACCAGGCGGGTCCGCAGCGCGTCGGTGGGCGCGTGCAGCGAGACGGCCAGCGTCAGTTGCAGGTTCTCGGCGGCCAGCTTGTCGATGTTGGGGACGATGCCGACGGTGGACAGCGTGATGTGCCGCATGGCGATGCCGCACTCGGCGTTGAGGACCTTGACGGCCCGCAGCACGGCGTCATAGTTGAGCAGCGGCTCGCCCATGCCCATCAGGACGATGTGGCTGATGCGGCGCGGCGAGTGGGACTGGAGCAGCAGGAACTGGGCGACGATCTCCGCCGCCGAAAGGTTGCGCGTCAGCCCCTGCGTCCCCGTCGCGCAGAAGGCACAGGCCATCGGGCAGCCCGCCTGTGTCGAGAGGCAGACCGAGACGCGCTTCTCGTCCGGCAGCAGGACGCACTCGATGGGGTGGTCGCCGTCATGGAGCCGCGCCAGGATCTTGGACGTGCCGTCACGCGAGTCGGCGTGCGTCTCCACGGCCCGCAGGGGCGACAGGGAGAACCGCGCCGCCAAGATCGTCCGCGCCGCCTGGGGCAGATTGTCCATGCGGGCGAAGTCGGCGTCCGCGCCGCCGCCCTGCCCCGGCAGAATGCGCCGGTACAGCCACTCGGCGACCTGCGCCCCCCGGTAAGCCGGCAGGCCCGTCGCCGCCGCCACCGCTTCGCGGAGTTCCTGTGTCGTCCGCCCGATCAGACTGTCGAGTTGTCCTTGCACGCGGGGATTATACCCGATGGACGTGCGGCACACAACAAGAAGGCGTCCTTTCCCGGCCCGCCGTCCGCCCCGCATTCTTGCTTGGCACGGTTTGTGCAGTGTGTCTCGATGCCTTTCGGCGTCGGGAACGAACACTTCAAAACCAATACTCTCACAGGAATGCTGCTTTGACCTCACACCCCATGTTTCAAGAAAGAAGCCGTTTGTCCCAGGACGCGCCGACGACCGGACCGGAAGAAGTCGATGCGGAGCGCGACGAGGCCGGCGGCGACCAAGGCCCGACCGACGCCGAACGCCGGCGCGTGACGGCCCTGAGCCGGTATCAGGCCGTGGGCGCGCTGCGCGGCGCGGCGTTCGACGACCTCGCGCGCGTGGCCGCGTTCGTCTGCCAGACGCCCATTTCGCTGGTGAGTCTGGTCGACGCCCAGCGCCAGTGGTTCCTGTCTTCCAGGGGGATCGATCTGTGCGAGACCTCGCGGGATGTGTCCTTCTGCGTCCACAGCTTGATCGGGCCGGACATGAT
>CAXUCQ010000546.1:1528-2482 GCA_964249295.1 uncultured Armatimonadales bacterium
CATGATGATCGTCGCCGATGCCCAGGTCGACGCCCGCTTCTCCCGGCGCCCCCTGGTGACCGCCGAGCCGTTCATCCGGTTCTATGCGGGCGCACCGCTGGTGACGCCGGACGGCTACACGCTGGGGACGCTGTGCGTCGTCGACCGCGCGCCGCGCACGCTGAGCCGGGAGCAGAAGGACGCCCTGGCCTCGCTGAGCCGGCTGGCGATGACGCAACTGGAGATGCACCGACTCAAACTGTCGCTCCCCGACCACGCCTGACGGCGCGTCCGGTGTCATCCCCCTCAGACGTTCCGCCGCGGACGCCTTCTCATCCTCATGCTTCTTTCGGTGTCGTTTCGGGTACAGTGTGAGCGTCTGGCCTTTTCGGAGCAGGATTCACGCGGCGCGGCGTCGAACCCTTGTTCATTGCGCCGGGTACGAGAGGACCACGCCGCTCCGCGTTGGCCGCTGTCCGAGTTATGAACGACGTTTCTGATCACTACGCCGCTTTGGGTCTGACGCCGGGGGCGCCGCACTCGGAGGTCAAGGCGCGGTTCCGCCGGCTGGCGATGGATGTCCACCCCGACCGGAACGCGGACGATCCAGGCTGTCAGGAACGTCTGAAACGCATCAACGCGGCGTATGAGTTCCTGTCCGAGCCGTCCCGCCGGGCTGTGGACGCGGTGGACGACCGCGCACAGGGCGACCCGCCACGGGACCGGAACGCCGATTCCGCCCCTGCCCAAACGCCCGTCGGTCCGTCCCCCTCCACTCTGGGCGGCGTTTCCCTGCTTCTGGCCCTGGTAATCATCTGCGTCCTCCTGGTCGGCTCTGTCGCCTTTCTCCTTTCCGGCGGCGCCCCCGCGGCGCCGCGTGACGGCGCTCCCGCGGCTCCAAACGTGACGGTCATCGACCTGTCGGGCGCGGACAGGCCGGACGCCGACTCGGAGTCCCCTGCTCCCCCCCAGGTG
>CAXUCQ010000547.1:0-2474 GCA_964249295.1 uncultured Armatimonadales bacterium
GTATAATATCGTACAGACGTTCCCCTGGGGGGACACGCACTTATAAGACAGGGAGACCACCAATGGACAAGGACAAGGCGCTGGACAAGGCGCTGACGCAGCTCGAAAAGCAGTTTGGCAAAGGCTCGGTCATGCGCCTGGGCGAGGCGCCCAAGATGGTCGTGGAGGCCATCTCGACGGGGGCGCTCGCCCTGGACCTGGCGCTCGGGGTGGGGGGCGTGCCGCGCGGGCGCATCACCGAGATCCACGGCGCCGAGTCGTCGGGCAAGACGACCATCGCCTACCACATCGTCGCCGAGGCCCAGCGCCAGGGCGGCGTCGCCGCCTTCGTGGACGCCGAGCACTCCGTCGACCCCGAATACGCCAAGAATCTCGGCGTGGACATCAGCAAGATGCTGATCTCGCAGCCGTCCACGGGCGAGGAAGCTTTGGAAATCATGGACGCCCTGGTCCGCTCCGGCGCCGTCGACGTCGTCGTGCTCGACTCCGTCGCCGCCCTGGTCCCCAAGGCCGAGATCGAGGGCGAGATGGGCGACAGCCACATGGGCCTGCAGGCCCGCCTGATGTCCCAGGCCATGCGCAAGCTCAACGGCAGCATCTCCAAGACCAACACCGCCGCCATCTTCATCAACCAGATCCGCGAAAAGATCGGCGTCATGTTCGGCAACCCCGAGACGACCCCCGGAGGCCGCGCCCTCAAGTTCTACGCCAGCGTCATGCTCGACGTCCGCCGCGTCGAGACCCTCAAGCAAGGCACCGACATGGTCGGCAACCGCGTCAAGGTCAAGGTCGTCAAGAACAAGGTCGCCCCGCCCTTCCGCCAGGCCGAGTTCGACATCATGTTCGGCAAAGGCATCTCCCGGTCGGGCAGCATCATCGACATCGGCGTCGAGATGGCCCTGATCGAGAAGCGCGGCTCGTTCTTCACCTACGGCGAGACCCGCATCGGCCAGGGCCGCGAGAACGCCAAGCAGTACCTCGAGGAGCACCCCGAGCTGATGAACGAGATCGAGCAGACCATCCGGGGCGACGAAAAAGCCGCCGAAATCCTCACCGTCGGCGCGGCGGAGTAGCCACGCGGCACAGTGTGCGGGGGCGGCGCCTCGCCGCCCCCGGCAGTCGGCCCAGACACAGCATGGACAAAGACCAGCGAACTCTACAGGAAGCCCACGCCGATGTGCAGCGGCACGCCGCCGCCATCGAGTATTTCGAGACGCACGATCTGAGTGACGATCTGGGAAATATGCCGGAAGTGCAATTCGAGGTTAACGTCGAACTGCCTTCTCCAGTCTATTACGCCCTGGAGGCAGAGCTTTCACGGAAACTACGCGCTATCGCCCGTGATCGGGGCATCTCTGCGGGAGACTTGCTGAACGAGTGGGTGCAGAAGAAAGCCGCCGAAAGTCTTGCCGTCGGCGCGGCGGAGTAGCCGCACCCGCCGGGGCCACGGGGGACGCCCCCGTGACGGCGGAGCGTAGGAGATCAGTGGCCTCCGTGAGTCGCCCGGCCCGCCCGGTCAGAAACTATCGCCTCGCCGTCGCCGCCGTGTTCTTCGCGCAAGGCGCGGTGCTTGCGAGCTGGGGGTCCCGCATCCCCGCAGTGCAGGCGAAACTGGACCTGTCCGCCGGTCGTCTGGGGACGGCCCTGCTCGGGGCGGCTGTCGGGTCCATGGTCACCATGCCGCTCTGGGGCCGCCTGTCGGCGAAGTTCGGGGGCCGCGTGGTCGTGACGGGCGGGCTGGTCATCATGTGCGCCGCTCTGCCGCTGCCGGCGCTCGCGCCCGATGCGGCCCTGCTCTGGGCGGCCCTGGCGCTTCTGGGCGTCGGCGCCGGCGCGGTGGACGTGTGCATGAACACCCAGGCCGTGTCGGTGGAGGCGATGTACGGCAGGCCGATCATGCCGTCGTTCCACGGGCTGTGGAGTCTCGGCAGCATGACGGGGGCCGCGCTGGGCGGCGTGTTCGCGGGGGCGCATGTCACCGTGCTGTGGCATCTGACCGTCTCGGCCATCTTGTTCGGCGCAGTCGGCCTGCCGGCTTCCGGCGGCATGATCCCGGCGCACCTGGATGAGCATCGCGCGGACGCCGCGCCCAGAAACGGGGCGCCTCCGGGCGCACGGCGCCTCGTCCCGCCCGGCCCGCTGGTCGCGCTGGGCGTCATCACCTTCTGCTCCATGTTCAGCGAGGGGGCGATGGGGGACTGGAGCGCGGTCTACCTGCACCGGACGCTCGGCGCGACACAGGCGCTGGCCGCCGACGGCCTCGCGGCGGTCTCGCTGGCGATGGCTGCCGGACGGTTCCTGGGCGACGGCATCGTACACCGGTACGGGGCGGTGCCGCTCCTGCGCGGCTGCGGCCTGCTCTCCGCCGTGGGGCTGCTCGGGTCGCTCGTCGTCGGTTCGCCCGCCGCCGCCATCGGCGGTTTCGTGCTGATCGGCTTAGGGCTGTCGATCATCGTCCCCATCACCCTCAGCGC
>CAXUCQ010000548.1:0-2467 GCA_964249295.1 uncultured Armatimonadales bacterium
GCTATACCTGCACAATGGGACGCCCTTCTTCGCCACCCGTGACGTGTACGATGGCAGCAATCCGCTGGTGGCGGCGGGCATCGAGAACGTCCGCGGCCTGGGCATCGACTACGGGGCGCAGGCCAGGTCGCTGCTGGACAAGACGTACCCCCGCGCCTATGCGCTGGCCGGCCTGGGCTACACGCCCTGTTTCGAGATGCTGCTGCCCGAGATCGAGACCGTCATCCCCGCCGACGCGCCCGACATGGTCCTGATCGACGTGATCGCCCCGGACTTCCAGTTCGTGGATCGGTTGGAGAAGGAAAGGATCGCCGAGGACTACCGATTGCGGGTGGTGGAGCTGCAGGGGCGACTGACGGGCGGGGGCGAGGCGGGCGACGTGTACAAGCGGCTGCGCGGGCTGGAACACCTGGCGGCGCGCGACGGCATCGAGGGCTACGTCGCCAAAGGTCGCTTCGAGGGTTCCGACCAGGTCTTCGTGAAGGTCAAGCCCGCCGCCGTGCGGGACGCCCACCGGGTCTTCCCCCGGAGCGACCTGCAGGCGGTTTGGGAGGCCATGCAGGAGGACTTCACGCCGGAGTACCTCGCGGACGCGGCGTTCGCCGAGGAAGCGATGCTGGACTACCTCGGGTCCCACGGGCGCAACACGCGCTGGCAGGTCTTGGATTTTCTGGCGGAGCGAGCGGGAGAGGCCCCCGGCCTCCAATGATGGGCGAGTAGAAAAACCGGTTCACAGGAGCGTTTTACAAGACGAGCCTCCTGCTCCCCCACTACGGAGGGCCTTCGACCGCTCACGCGGCCACAACCTGCAGCAGGATGTCGCTGAAGCCGCGCACGGCGTTGCGGCCCGAGTCTTTGGCGGCGTAGAGCGCCTGGTCCGCGTGCTTGACCAGGTCGCGGGAGTCCCTGGCGTCTTTGGGGAACGTCGCGAAGCCGACACTGACGGTGACACGGGCCACGCCGAAGCTGGGCGGGGTTTCGCCACCCTCGGCGGGCGTACCCAGCAGGGTGAAGGTCGCCTGCTCGACGCTGCGCCGGACGCGCTCGGCGATCAGACGGGCCTCGTCCTCGCCCGTCTCCGGGCAGACGACGACGAACTCCTCGCCGCCGTAGCGGGCCGGCTTGTCGACGCTGCGCAGGCTGTCGCGCAGCACGGCCGCCAGCTGCGCCAGCAGCGCATCCCCGGCCTGGTGGCCCAGGGTGTCGTTGAACTGTTTGAAATGGTCGATGTCGAGCAGGATGACCGAGAGGCTCCGGTCGTAGCGCTCGGCGCGGAGCAGCTCGTCGCGGAGGTCCTGCTCGAACTGCCGGAAGTTGTCCAGCCCCGTCATGGCGTCGCTGAAGGCGAGCGAGCGGAAGCCCTGCTGCGAGACGGCGCGCTGCAGCGAGAAGGCGACCCGGACGGCCAGATTCTCCAGCCGCTCCACCCCGTCTCTGCCCAGCCCATCGGCGGCGTCGTAGCCGACGTACAGCATCCCCAGCAGGCCCTCGATGCTGGACAGGGGGACGCAGGCGAAACTGCCGGCGCGCCGGTCCAGGCCGAACAGGGGCGAAGCCGCCCGGCCCGGCCTGTCGGCGGCATGGGCGGACACGTCGGCGGCATGGGCGGACACGTCGGCGGCATGGGCGGACACGTCGGCGGCATAGAAAGCCGCGACGCCGGCCTCGGGCTGGTCCCGCTCCTGGATGCTCCAGTGGCCGTAGCGCGCGTCGGCGGTCGCGAGCGAAGGCGCCAGCGCCATGCGGTCGCGGGGGCCGCTCGCGGCGCGCAGCTCGAGCGCGTCGCCTTTGGCGTTTTGGAGGTAGACGGCGCAGACCTGACAGCCGCTGAGCTGCTGGACGTTGAGCAGGATCAGGTTCAGCGTCGTGTCCAGGTCGATGGCGGCGTCCATCATCTGGGTCATGTCCAGCAGGGCGGACAGCTCGCTGGTGCGGTCGCTCATGGCCTGGAAGCGCTCTTCGAGACGCTGCGCCAGGAGCCGCACGAAGGCGGCGACGCCGGGGAAGCTCAGGGCCGCGCAGACGGTCTGGACGGGCGGGGCGGCGTGGTGCCGGCTGACGGCGCCGAACACATAAACCGCCGCCATCCCCAGGCTGACGGCCAGACCGACACGGGCCTTGTAGAACAGTCCGGCCAGCACCACCGGGAGGTACAGGGCGGGCATCAGCAGGGTGTTCTGGAGGTCGGCCCCGACAACGTAAAGGACGACGAGCACCGCATACAGCGCCGTCGCGGCGTAGGCGCTGAGATAGTGGGCGGTGGGGCGACTCTGCTCCATCAGCCACTCACGCTTGTCGGCCAGGATGTAAGACGAGAGGACGGCCGTGATGACGGTGACGGCATCGAAGGTGTGCCTGCCGACGGCGAGTCCGAGCGCCGCCGCCAGCGCGCCGAAGGCGAGCGCGAGGGCGGCGTTCGATGAGTTATGTTTCCAGTCGTCCTGGCTGTGTTTGTTGTCTCGTTTGT
>CAXUCQ010000549.1:0-2462 GCA_964249295.1 uncultured Armatimonadales bacterium
AAGCACGGTGGGTGCTGCGGGCCCATGGCAAAGGGCGTTCGTGGGGGTATAATCGGCGGGACATGGAGCACTATCAATTGTTCATCGGGGGGGCGGGGCCGATCGGGCTGGCGGCGGCGTGTGCGGCGCAGGACGCGGGCCTGGAATACTTGCTGCTGGACAAGGCGGGCATCTGCCAGAGCATCATCGAGTTCGCGCCCCGGCAGAGCTTTTACTCGCCATCGGACGAGCTGGAGGTGGGCCATGTCCCCTTCCCCATCGCCGCCGACGAGAAGCCCCGGCGCGATCACGCGCTGGCGTATTACCGGGCGGGCGCGAGGACGCGCATGGCGCTGCTCGAGCCGAGCTTCGACGACTGCCACCTGCGCCCGTTCGTGCTGCGCGAACTGCTGATCCTGGTGGACGAGAAGAAGATTGTGCCGGAGTTCCGCACGGAGGTGACGGAGATCACGCCCACGGAGGTGCGCCTGAGCCATGAGGGGCGCGAGTGGACAATCGCCAACGACTTCGTCTTCACCATGATCGGCGCGGTCCCCGACGTGGCGTTCCTCCGAGACGCGGGCGTCGAGATCGACCCCCAGGACCGCCGGCCCGTGTACGACGCGGACACGTTCGAGACGAACGTGCCGGGGCTGTACGTGGCCGGCAGCCTCGCGCGCGGCCAGCACATCGTCAACGGGCGCGCTCGGGCCGTCGAGATCGTCGGGCGCCTGGCGGAGAAGTCCGGCAGGCCATCCGGCTAGCGTGGGCGAGGCAGATCGTCCGGCGGCGAACGCGGCGCGGCGGAAAAGCCGGCGTCGCAAGAGCACGTCGGCCAAGGAACGGCATGGCAGCGCCCCCTCGGATGTACATCTTGACCGGCCTGTCGTTTGCCGGGAAGTCGTCGCCGGCGCGAGTCATCGGCGCGAGCCTCGGCATCCCCATCGTCGACCCGGACGGCATCGCCCATGAGCGAGGCCTGGGCCTGGGCGGGGAGTTCCTGTCCGACGCGCAGTGGACGCTCATCCACGCGGAGGCGGAACGCCGGGCGGCTCGGACCTTGAAGGCGGGGGGCGGCCTTGTGTACGACACGACGGCCTTCGACCGGCGACAGCGGCAGGGACTGCGGGGCCTGGCGGCGGCGGGCGGCGCCGAGCCGGTGCTGATCTGGGTGTCCATCGGCCGCCGGGAGGCGATGCGGCGGTGGGCGCGGAACAACGAGACGCGCGAGCGGTTCGCCGTCCATGCGGACGACTTCCACATGGTCGCGGACGCTTACACGCCGCCGGGGGGCGACGAGCCGCACCTGATGTTCGCCGCCGGTCAGGACCCGGCGCGGTGGGTGTCGCGGCATCTGCGGGGCCACTCAGATCGGTAGGGACCCGTCTCACCCGTCACGGGCGTTAGCCGGGCCGGGCGGCGAGGCTCTCGGCGACGCCGAGGGGCGGGTCGCCCGTGCCGGGCGCGGACCGGCGGGCGTCGTCCGGCGACCCCTCCGTGTCTTCCAACCCGTCGTCGATCAATTTTTGCTCCCGCTGCTGGTCGGCGGGGGTGTCGTCGGCAACGCCCGGCGGCGGCGCGACCGGCGCCCCGGCGGTGACTTGGGGGCGCAGGTCGACGCGGTTGGGGCCGGTCGCGGAGACTTCCACGCGGTTGTCCGTCATGGGGACGCTTCTCCTTGTGTTGTCCGAGGCTTACCCGCCGCCCGTTCCGGGCAAAACTACAGCGACGTCCCTGGAGAGAGGAAGGACACGGATGGCTGATCTGGCCCGACGGTTTGCGAACAACCCCATTCTGCGCCCGAGCGACTGCGTGCCGAGCCGGGAGGGGCTGGAGGTGGAGTGCCTGCTCAACCCCGGCGTGTTCCGCTACGGCGGGCGCACCGGCCTGCTGCTGCGGGTGGCGGAGCGGCCCCGTCAGGAGGAGGGGTGGCGCTCCACGCCCGTCCTTGACCCCCACGAGCCGAGCGGGATGGCGATCCTGGCCGTCCGCAAGGACGACCCGGACCTCGTGGACAGCGACCCGCGCGCCTTTGACTACAAGGGCAACCGGTACCTGACGACGCTGTCGCACCTGCGGCTGGCGTGGAGCGACGACGGCGAGCACTTCGAGATCGACCCGAGGCCGACGCTGATGGGGCGGGGCGAACTGGAGTCGTTCGGGATCGAGGACAGCCGGGTGACTTTGCTCGACGGGCGCTATTACCTGACCTACACGGCGGTCTCGCCGAGCGGGGTGGCGGTCGGCATGAGCAGCACGACGGACTGGCGGGAGTTCCGGCGGCACGGGGTCATCATCCCGCCGTCCAACAAGGACTGCGCCTTGTTCCCGGCCCGAGTCGGCGGGCGGTATCTGGCGCTGCACCGGCCTTCCAACCTTTACATCGGCGGGCATTACATCTGGCTGAGTTCGTCGCCGGACCTGGAGCACTGGGGCGACCACCGGTGCATCGCCTGGTCGCGGCCCGGCATGTGGGACGGGGC
>CAXUCQ010000550.1:0-2453 GCA_964249295.1 uncultured Armatimonadales bacterium
GGTCTGTGCGCCGGGCGAGAGGGCGTAGTCGCCCAGGACGCAGGGCGCGGCCTCGACGCCGTTCCTGCCGACGCGGTAGGGGCTGCGGAAGGCTGCGGTCGCGCCGGGAGTCTGCGGGGCCTGCGTCCAGTCGGCGACGGACAGCGTCTGAGTCGTCGGCTGACTCCCCGCCTGCAGGGTGAACGTGGCCGTGGCGGCCTGGCCGCCCGTCGCGGCCATGAGCAAATGCACGGCTTTGTAATTTCCGCCGGGCAGAGGGATGGTCTGGCCCCGGCAGACGACGACGTTGGATGCGCCGGCGCGGGGGACGGGGTAGAGGAACGGGACGCGGTGGTTGCCGTCGAAGCCACCCCCGTCGCCGCTGCCGGTCAGGGCGGCGTAGTAGCCGGAGGGGTAGAGCGGCGGGCCGGGCTTGCCGGACAGCAGCGGGTTGGTGCCGACCTCGGACGCGCCGTCGGGCGGCAGGGTCTCGGCGGGCAGGGCGTGGCCCTGGCCGTCGAAGTCGCCGCTCCGGTCGGGGCCGGAGACGCCGTTGAGCGTGGCGTACTTGCCCAGATCGACGGGAGTGACGGCGCCTTTGCCGTCGACCGTGACCAGCACGGGCAGGATGTCGTCGCCCTTGGAGACGGGCGCGACCGAAGACCACGCGCCGTCCGCGGAGCGCATGTCGAAGACGAGGGCGTAGCGGCCCGGCAGGTCGGGGGCGTGGAACTTGACGGCCACCGTCCCGTCGATGGCGTCGGTGACCACGCTCTTGTCGAGCGCCCCCGCCCCGACGCCGTCCCACTGCGCCTCCTGGCCGTCTAAATAGTACCAGTGGTAGCCGACGCTGAAACTCTTCCTGTCCCAGGCGCGCGGGCCGACGTTCTGCACGGCGATCTGGGCGGTCTCGTCCTTGCCGGCGTCCACGTGGCGCGGGATGTCGGACAGCACGAAGTTGGCGCCGGGGTCGCGGGCGACGATCTGGAGGGCCTCGTCGTAGGCGCCGGGGATGGGCGCGTCGCCGCCGGCGGGGCGGACGAACCAGTGCAGGCGGTACTCGCCGAGCGGCAGCGGCCGGCCGTGTCCGTCGGACAGGACGACGGGGACGGACGTGCGGGCGATCTGGCCGGGCTGGATGGGCAGGGGGCCGACGGTCGGGCCGGACGATTCGGCGACGGTCTGCACGTCGCCGCTGTCGGGGTCGACGGTCTGGATCTTGTAGGCCAGGCGCTCCTTGGACCAGACGGCGAGGCCGTCGTTGCGGACGGCCACGTCGGCGTTGTAGGTCGCGCCGGCCTGGCCGCCGGTCGTGGTGGCCGTGCCGAGGAACGTCGCCTGCGGCGGCAAGGGCCGGGCGTCGGCGACGACCGTGACGGGGATCTGCAGCGGGGCGTCGTTGGCGTAGGAGAACCAGCGGTCGTCGCCCTGCACCATGTCGAAGACGAGGGTGTACTGGCCGGGTTCGAGGTCGTCGCCGTAGGCGTTGACGGCGACCAGGCCGACGTTGAGGGTGACGGACTGGCCGGGCTGCACGTCGTCGCCGACCGGCACGCGCGGCGCGCTGTCGTCGAACAAGCGCCCGTCCTTGTACCAGCGCGGGACGAGCGCGTACTGCTCGCCGGAGCGCCAGGGCAGCGTGCCGGCGTTCTCGATGCGGATCGGGACCGTGTAGAGGACTTTGGGGTGGATCGTGCGCGGGGCGTACTCGGCCAGGTACTTGGCGTGCCATTCGCGCCCGCCGTTGAACGTGTTCGAGAACAAGCGCGTGTCGTCGGCGTAGCGCTCGCCGTACTGGCGGCTGGCGCAGACCTCGGTGCCGTGCGAGAAGTCGTTCCAACTGTCGATGACCACGAACTGCGACGCGGCGACGGTGGCCTTGCGCCAGGCGTCGGCGTAGGTCTGCCCGTCCCCGCGCCCGACGGCCCCGGTCGGGTCCACGCGGCCCGGCGAGACGACGGCCACGCCGTCGGACGGGATCAGCGACAGCGGCGTGCCGTCGGGCAGGGACGCCGGGGCGCGCGCCGCGCCGGTGTAGACGACCAGGCCGGGGTTCTGGCCGGCGGCGTCTGTGACGGTGGCGCGGAACTCGGCGGGGACGTGGCCGTAGATGACCGCGAGCGGCGCATCCCCCGCCGAGAGATCGACGCCGATCAGGGGGTAGTCCTGCCCCTGCGCCTTCATCTCTTTCAGCGCCTCGGTCATGGCGTCGAGTTCGCGCCCGAGCAGGGGGTCGTCGGCGCGCGCCCGGACCAGGGCGACGTCGATGCCGGCGCGGCGCAGGTCGCTGAACTGCTGCCGGTGCCACAGCGGGCGCAGGCCCGTGAACCAGGGGCCGCAGCCGTTGATCGGCTGATCGACCAGCAGCGACGCGCCGCCCGCACTCCAGACGTTCTGCCCCGGCGCTTTGCGCCCGTCGGCGTTGTAGTCGAGCCGGTAGACGGCCATGACCAGGGACGGCGGCCTGGCGGGGC
>CAXUCQ010000551.1:0-2451 GCA_964249295.1 uncultured Armatimonadales bacterium
TCGAAGATGTCTGGAGGCTGCATTGAAGAACACGGTGCTGGGCTGCCCGGTCGAGCTGACGCTGCAGGTCATCGGGGGGCGCTGGAAGGTCTTTATCCTCAATCATCTGTTTGTGAAGACGCTGCGCTTCTCGGATCTGCAGCGGGAGATCAATGCGGCCGGTACGGGCGCCAGGGCAGGGATGGTGACGCCGAAGATGCTGACCCAGGAACTGCGGCAGATGGAGGCGGACGGCCTCGTCCGCCGGGAGGTCTACGCCCAGGTGCCGCCGAAGGTGGAATATTCGCTGACGCCGCTCGGGCGGAGCCTGCGGCCCGTCCTCGACGCGATGGCGGAGTGGGGATCAAACCGGCGGCGAGCGTCGGACGGCGCCATCGTCCCGTGTGAGTCGGCTGGACCGATGGTCTGATGCGGCCACTGGGGGCGTGGCGCGCAGAAGCTGGAAGACGAAGCGGGTATACTCAGGGCAGCCAAAGGAGGAGTCAACGCCATGCCGACGCCCACCCCCGCCGGACCACAGACAGACGACGCGCTTGCCCGTTCTCAGGCGGAGATGGCGCGGCTGGTGGAGCGCCGGACCGGGACGGACGGGGTGTACCCGACGGCGATCCCCGGCGTGACGCTGTACCGGGTGTCCACGCCGCCCCAGACGATCTACTGCGTCCAGGAGCCGTCTTTCTGCCTGATCGCCCAGGGCAGCAAGGTGATCGTGGCCGGGGAGGAGCACTACCCCTATGACCCGGCGCACTACCTGCTGGCGTCGCTGGACCTGCCCATCGTCGGGCGGATGACGCCCCCGGCGCCGGGCCTGCCCTGTCTGGCTTTCCGGCTGGACCTGGACCCCGGTCGGCTCACCGAATTCCTGACTGAAACGGACATCGCTGAAAAGCAGGCCCGCCGGACGGATGAGGCGAACCCGGAGCGGAGCCTGTGCGTCAGCCGGCTCGACGCGCCGCTGCTGGACGCCGTGGTGCGCCTGCTGCGCCTGCTGGACCACCCGCAGGACATGGCCGCGCTGGCCCCGCTGGTCGAGCGCGAGATCCTGTACCGCCTGTTTATGGGGGAGCAGGGCGCACGCCTGCGCCGGATCGCCCAGGCCGACAGCGTGACCCGGCGGATCGCCCAGACCATCGCCTGGCTCAAGCATCACTACACCGAACCTTTGCAGATCGAGGCGCTGGCTCGGTCGGTGTCCATGAGCGTGTCGGGCCTGCACCACCACTTCAAGGCCGCCACGGCGATGAGTCCCTTGCAGTACCAGAAGCAGACACGCCTCCAGGAAGCGCGCCGCCTGATGCTGTCGGAAGCGCTGGACGCCGCGACGGCCGGTTACCGGGTCGGCTACCAAAGCCCGTCCCAGTTCAGCCGCGAGTACCGCCGCTTGTTCGGGGCGCCGCCGGGGCGCGACGTTTCTCGGATTCAGACCGGGTCAGCGAGGCCTTATGAGGAACACCGCCGAAGAAAAGATTGTTGAAACGGGACAAGAGGCGTCGGCCCCGGTGACGGGTCCCAGCCCCGGACTGGCCCGTGTGGTCGAGCGCAACATCCAGGCCATGCAGGCCCGGCGCCGCCGGGACGAACAGCAGTCCGGCCTTCAGGATAAACTGTCCGACGCCGTCACGCGCTTCACCGGCAGCATGACGTTTGTCGTGATTCACCTGGTCCTGTTCGGCCTGTGGATCGTCGTCAACGCCGGCCGGGTGCCGGGCGTCAGGCGCTTCGACCCGTCGTTCGTGATCCTGGCGATGTTCGCGTCGGTGGAGGCGATCTTCCTGTCGACGTTCGTGCTGATCAGCCAGAACCGGCAGGCAGCCCTGGCCGACGAGCGCGCGGAACTCGACCTCCAGGTGAGCCTGCTCGCCGAACACGAAGTGACCCGCCTGATCACGCTCGTGACCCGCATGGCGCAGAAGATGGGTGTCGGCGAGGCCGCCGACCCGGAACTGTCCGAACTCGCCCGCGACGTGGCCCCGGAGAAAGTCTTGGACGTGATCGCCGCGGACAAGCTGCGCTCCGGCCTATAATCAAGAGATTCCGTGTGTCGGTCGCCTAGAACTGAAGGCCTGGGCTGAGAAAAGCACGTTGCCGGCCCGTGAAGGCGCCGGAGGGTGTCGCGCCCGCGCCTCCGGGTCTGCCAGCCCCCCCGGATCTGCCAGCGCAGTGCCGGTGCAGAAGGCGGGTGGCGTGCTTTTCTCAGCCCGGCGCTGCCAGTGCGGGGGCCGATTCGACCCGAGTAGAAACAGGAACACTTATGGCATCCGAAAGCCTTGACCCGTCCGAGCGCGACCGGCGCTTGCGCCGGAACGGCGGCCCGTCCGGCCCCTCGGGGCCGACCGCCGGACAGTCCGCCGACGCGACCAACCTCCAGTTCCGCTGGATCATCCTGATCGGCCTGATCACGGCGGCGATCATGGAGGTGCTGGACACGACCATCATCAACGTCGCCCTGCC
>CAXUCQ010000552.1:0-2451 GCA_964249295.1 uncultured Armatimonadales bacterium
CGTAAAAAGTACGGAAGCATTGCATCAATGAACTTGGGAGAACATCGCTTGGCCGCAATTGAACTGACCCTGCGCTACGGGACCAACCCGCACCAACTGCCCGCCCGCGTCTTTTCCGAGACCGGGACGCTGCCCGTTCAGGTGCTCAACGGGTCGCCCGGCTACATCAACCTGCTCGACGCGCTCAACTCCTGGCAGCTCGTGCGCGAACTCAGACAGGCGCTGGACCTGCCGGCGGCTACGTCCTTCAAGCACGTCAGCCCTGCCGGGGCCGCCGTCGCCGTCCCCCTGAGCGACACGCTCAAACAGGCCTACTTCGTCGAAGACCTGGACCTGTCCCCGCTCGCCACCGCCTACGCCCGCGCGCGCGGCGCGGACCGTCTCTCGTCGTTCGGCGACTGGGTGGCCCTCAGCGACACCGTCGATCTGTCCACCGCCGCGATCCTGAGCCGCGAGGTCTCCGACGGCGTCATCGCCCCCGGCTACCATCCCGACGCCCTCGCCCTATTGCAGAAGAAACAAAAAGGCCGCTACGCCGTTCTGCAGATCGACCCGGATTACCGGCCCGGCGAGACCGAACAGCGCCAGATCTTCGGCGTCACGTTCGAGCAGCGCCGCAACGACCGCCCCATCACCCAGGAACTGCTGCAGAACGTCGTCACCCAAAACAAAGACCTGCCCGACGACGCCCGGCGCGACATGCTGGTCGCCCTGATCGCGCTCAAATACACCCAGTCCAACTCCGTCTGCCTCGCCCTCGGCGGCCAGACCGTCGGCATCGGCGCCGGCCAGCAGTCCCGTATCCACTGCACCCGTCTCGCCGGCGCCAAGGCCGACCAGTGGTACCTGCGCCAGCACCCCACCGTGCTGGGTCTGCCCTTCAAGAGCGGCCTCAAACGCCCGGAGCGCGAGAACGCCATCGACCAGTACCTCCAGGAAGACCTGTCGCCCGAAGAAGAACGCGCCCTGGCACAGAACTTCGACGCCCCCGCCCCGAAACTGACCCGCGACGAAAAGCGAGCCTGGCTCGACACCCTGCGCGGCGTCACCCTCGGCTCCGACGGCTTCATCCCCTTCCGCGACTCCATCGACCGCGCCAGCCGCAGCGGCGTGGAATACGTCGTCCAGCCCGGCGGCTCCCTGCGAGACGAAGACGTCATCCAGGCCTGCGACGCCTACGGCATGGTCATGGTCTCGGCAGGCCTCCGCCTGTTCCACCACTGACGCGCCGACAGGCCCGACGATGTGCCATAATCAAAGAACGAGGTGTTGACCCATGAGCACGATCTTGCAGGAACCGTCAACCGAAGAATCGGCGCAACTCCAGTACGTCATCGAACAGTATCTGGAAGAGATGCGCCGCCTGAACGTAGAAATGGAAGCGGATCAACTTCAGATTATCAAACTCCGCGCAGAGACGCAGGAAATCGCGAAGCAGACGCGAGTCACGATGGCGCAACTCCGAGAAGCCATTGCGAAACTTGAGGCGGCGTAACAATGTGGAAACAAGTGCTGGACGCACTCAAACAATTGGTCACGCTTTCGCAGGAAACCCAGAAGAACAGAGCAGACATCAAATCTCTTCAAGAAGAGATGAAAGAAGTTCGTGGTGAGATCAAAGAATTGACGAAGGCGTTCGAGCGCCTCGCTTCGAGATACACCGCACCCGCGAGAACGACGCCCACGAGCGCGAAAAGATGGCGTTGCGCCTGGAAATGCAGTTGCTCCGCTTCGGGCGCCGCCTACCCGCCGCCCCACCCAGCGATGATCAGAGTAAGACATCGCTGAGTTGAACAACGAATTTGCGAAAACGAACTTGTCGGTACTGACACTTGATAACACATGAGCAACTATGAACCCGTGGTCGGCATGGAGTGCCATGCCGAACTGCTGACCCAAAGCAAGATGTTCTGCGGATGCGCCAACGAGTTCGGCGGCGCCCCCAACACCCGCACCTGCCCCGTCTGTCTGGGACTGCCCGGCTCCCTGCCGGTCATGAACGGGCAGGCCGTCGCGCTGGTGCTGCGGACCGCCCTCGCGCTCAACTGCGAGATCTCGCGCGACTGCCTGTTCGCGCGCAAGAACTACTTCTATCCCGACTTGCCCAAGGGGTACCAGATCTCCCAGTACGACGACCCCATCGGCAAAAAGGGCCACCTGGACATCGCCCTGGAGGACGGTACGAGCAAGCGCGTCCACATCCGCCGTGTCCACCTGGAGGAAGACACGGGCAAGCTCATCCACGCGGGCGGCAACGAGAGCGAGGTCGATTACAACCGCAGCGGCGTCCCGCTGATGGAGATCGTCACCGAGTTCCCGCCGGACATCTTCTCCGCCGACGAGGCCCGCGCGTACCTGGAAAAGCTGCGCTCCATACTCATCTATCTGGGCGTCTCCGACGGCAAGATGGAGGAGGGACATCTGAGGGCCGAACCCAACCTCAGCATCCGC
>CAXUCQ010000553.1:0-2448 GCA_964249295.1 uncultured Armatimonadales bacterium
GGCGTAACGAGGTCGCGCGGCGGCGCATCGGGTCTCAACATCTTTAGCCACTGTGGGGCTGCACGGCGGCGCGGGGGAGCCGGTGTTGAAGCCGTCGCCCTTTCGCGGAGCGGTCACCGCGCCCCTTGACAGCCCCGCCGACTCGGTGTATAATACGCCGTACCTGCCGAGGCGGCGAAATGGGCAGGCGCGCACGTTTTGCAGCAGGTGTGCCAACCTCTTATGTGGAACAACGCCGCATGGGAGCCTTGAAATATACCGCTGAAATCTTAGCGCCGATCGTCGAGGGCAGTGTCTCGTATGCGGAGGTCCTGCGAAGATTAGGCCTGAAGTTTTCAGGAGGCTCGCAGGGGCATTTCAAAAAAGTGATCGCTCTTCACGGCTTGGACACAAGCCACTTTCTGGGCCAAGGCAGTAACAAAGGCGCGGAACACCGAGGAGGCCCCAACAAAAAGCCTTGGCAGGAGGTGCTGATTTTACGGCCTGATGGCACCACGATTGAGCAGGCGTTCAGGCTCCGGCGGGCTATGATCGAATACGGGATTTTGTACCGATGTTTCGATTGTGGGAACGAAGGTCTCTGGCGTGGGAAGCCACTGACTCTGCAGGTTGACCATCGGAACGGCAACCGGATGGACAACCGCCCGGACAATGTCAGGTTTTCGTGTCCGAACTGCCATGCACAGACGGACAATTTCGGTGCGAACAACAGCAAAAGTAAAAAGAGCATCTACACGGTAGGGCTGACGACCGTGAGAAGAAACAAATAAGGCGACGTGGTGGAATGGTAGACACGCTAGCTTGAGGTGCTAGTGCCGTAACAAGCGTGGGAGTTCGAGTCTCCCCGTCGTCATTGAAATCTTTGTGCTGGGGATCACCCTTGTGGATTCAAGCCCCGTCCCCGGCATCCTCTCCGTTCTCAACCTTTCCCCGAAACCGATACCACTGTGAACCCCAAGCAGATCGCCGCTGAGCGGGCCGTGTCATACATCCGGGACGGCATGACCGTCGGCCTGGGCAGCGGCAGTACCGCCGCGTTCGCCATCACGGCCCTGGGCCGGCGCGTGCAGGCCGAGGGCCTGCGCCTGCGCGCGCTGGCCACGTCCGCGGCGTCCGCCCGGCTGGCGCAGGACTGGGGCATCCCGCTGGCCGATTGGGAGGGCGTTTCGCGCTTCGACATCACCGTGGACGGCGCGGACGAGGTCGACCCCGCGCTCCGCCTGATCAAAGGCGCCGGCGGGGCGCTGGTGCGCGAGAAGCTGACCGCCGTGGCGTCCGACGTGGAGATCATCGTCGTGGACGACACCAAGGTGAAGGCGGCTCTGGGGGCGTTCCCGCTGTCCGTCGCCGTGGTGCCGTTCGCCTGGCAGTCCACGCGCGACCGGCTCGAGACGCGATTCGGCTGCCCGTCGGCGCCGCGCCTGGTGGCCGACGGCGGGCTGTTCCTGAGCGACGACGGCCTGTACGTGCTGGACATGGCCTTCGGCGGCCCGCTGCCGGACCCGGACACGCTGGAGCGCGAGATCAAGGCGGTGGTCGGCGTGGTCGAGGTCGGCCTGTTCATCGGCCTGTGCCATCGGCTGGTGATCGGCTACGCCGACGGGCGGGTCGAGGAGCGCGTGCCGGAGTTTTTTCCCGGCAGGGACGCCGACGCCGCAGAAACGACCGGACAGGAGTGACCGCGCCATGCCCTTCTTCGGACGTGCTCAGAATGGGTCCTTCATGGCCTCCGACCGGCGGCTGGCGAACCCGCGCCCGGACGTGATCGACGCGGCGCGGTTCCAGATCGTGCCCAGCCCGCGCGGCCTGCCGATGGCGCAGGTCGAGCTGCGGTTCCAGCGCGCCCTTTCCCCCATTGCCAACCCCGACATGACGCTGACGGTGCTGCTCGACCGCAGCGGCTCGATGGGCGAGGCGTTCCGGGAGGGCCACGTTTACAACGTCACGGCGGCCATCCTCAACCATGTCCAGAGGGCGGGCGTCGGGTACGACCTGGTGTTCTACGACGACCGGGTGTCCTACGCGGGACACGTCCAGAACGATGCGGCGCTGCGGCAGGCCATTGCGATGAACGGGCCGCGCGGCGCGACGTATGTCACGGCGGCCCTGCGCGGCGCGATCCAGAAGCACCGGTCTCGGGCGGGGATGTACATCATCGTCATCACCGACGGCGAGTTCGCGGATAAAGTCCAGGTCCAGCAGCTCGTGATCCAGGAACTGCTGCCGCAGGTGACGCCCGAGAACCCCTACGCTTTCCGCCTGCACTTTGTCGGGGCCGGGGAGGGCGTGGACCACGCCTTTCTGCGCCAGATCGAGGCCGAAGCGTCCGGTCAGGGCGTCCCCCTGGTCACGCAGCACCACCACGCCCACCTCAGCCACAGCCACGCCAGCATCTTGGACGAGATCGACCGGGCCTTTCTGGGCGTCGGGGACGAGGCCCGTTTCGGG
>CAXUCQ010000554.1:0-2447 GCA_964249295.1 uncultured Armatimonadales bacterium
GCCCGCGCGGGGCCCCACCCCGCCGTGGGCGAATGTCACAACGACACCCGCCCCTCCAATGATGGCTGGGGCGCTTCTTTCCTTTCATTCTACGCCCCGGCGCTTGCGGAACTCGACCAAAGCGTGTAGCAGGAAGACAGCGTAAGAAGGCAGCGCATTCCCTTCCTGCAGGTAAGCTTCACCCAGTTCCAGGCTCACGCGCGGGACCGCAGCCAGCAGGGTCAAGCTTAAGGCGCTCGATGCCGCCATGAACGCGCTGTAGGCAGCCAGGAACTCGATCTGCGGGCTATCGACCTCTGCGAGCAACGCCAAGGTTGCCTCTGTAAGTCTCGCCCTCAACTCAGGAAGACCACTGCTTGAGAAATCGCTTGCCATAAACGCTCCTGCCACGTCGGAACAGAAAAAGCTATTTTCGGCCTCGCACCTGGACTGCACCGTAGGGGCATGACACGTCATGCCGTGTCCTCGCCCGGCTCTGAGATCAGGCGACGAGTTTATGACATGACCACCCGCTCCGCCGTCTCATAACTGCCCATGTCCGGCGTCTGCCAGACGTAGGCGCGGCCCTGCGCCGTCGAATAGGCCGTGTGCCGCCCCTCCCGGTCCAGCGCGATCAGGTTCATGATCGGCTCCAGGTCCGGCGGCAGCGGGATGTCCTGCAGGTCGTGCATCGCCCGCTCACAGGCTTCGGACAGCGACAGACCGTACTGCAATCCCATCACGACGGTCCGGGCCGTATTCCCGCGGATCGCCCACTCGCCCAGGCCCGTGCAGGCGCACGCGCCCCAGCGGTCGTCGCAGTAGTTGCCCGCCCCGATCAGCGGGCTGTCCCCGACACGGCCCGGATACTTGAACGCCCAGCCCGACGTGCTCACGGCGCTGGCGATATGCCCCTGGGCGTCCTGCGCGATGAAGTTCACCGTCCCGACCGTCCGCTCCGGGTCTTGCGCCTTGCGGACTTGGAACGCCAGCCGGGCCGCCTCGCCCGTCGCCTCTCCCCCGATCTTCTGCCGCCATGCCGCCTCGGCCTCGGGCGTCAGTAAATTCTGCCTCTCGAACCCGCGCTCGGCGGCGAAGCGCGCCGCGCCCTCACCAACTAAAAGCAAGTGCTGCGGCAGGTGTTCCAGCACGGCGCGGGCGACCGAGATCGGGTGCGGGTAGCCTTGCAGCGCGGCGACGGCCCCCGCGCGCCGTGTCGTCCCTTCCATGAGCGAAGCGTCGAGTTCCACCTGCCCCAGCACGTTTGGATAGCCGCCGACGCCGACGGAGTGATCCTCCGGGTTCACCTCGACCGGCCTCGTCGCCGCTTCCACGGCGTCCATCGCCGATCCGCCCGCCCGCAGGATGTCTGTCGCCGCCGCCATGCCGACGTTTCCGTTCGCGCTCGCGATTACGATCATCGTTTCCCCCATCCACAAAAGGCGGCTACCAGACGCGGGCATCCGACGGCAGCAGCAATCGTTCGACGCGCGTTCCCTGATCCAGATGCGCCGCCACGATCTCCGGCACGTCCGCCGCCGACAGCGCCGCGTACCACGTTCCCTCGGGATACACGACCACGTTCGGACCGCACTGGCACGGAGTCAGGCAGCCCGCCGCCGTCACCTTGACGCCGGGCGGCCAGCCGCGCCGCGTCAGTTCCCGCTGGAACGCCTCCAACACGCCCTGGCCGCCGCGCCGCCCGCACGAAGGCAGGGGGTGGCCCGCAGGGCGCGTGTTGGTGCAGACAAAGAAGTGGCACTTCACATCCCGCCGTTCCGCCATGCCTGTATTATAGCACTCCCCGCCGGTTTCCGTCCGCCGACGGATGCCCGCGTGGGTGTCGGCGGCGACGTTCTCGGGAACAACGACCCCGGCGGCAAGCGTTGATACAGTGAAGTCAACACGCTTCTTGCACGGAGGACACGATGAACAATCCTTACTATAGTCAGAACTTCTCGCCGGCGCAGACACAGGCCCGCGAGACCACGCTGATCCAGCGCGTCTCGTACCTGCTCTGCACCGCGCTCCTGGTCACGGCGGCGGCGGCCTACTACGCCGCGTCGGCCCACCTCGATCAGCGCCTGTTCTTCCCGCTGATGATCGGGACGCTGGTCTGCGTCTTCGCCATGGGCTTCGCCCGCACCAAGCCCGCCCTCGGGCTGATCCTGCTGTACGCCCTCAGCGTCATGGAAGGCCTGCTGCTCGGGCCGATGCTCGGGGCCATCGCGCGCGGCTACTCGCTCGGCGCGACCATCATCGGCGAAGCGGCGGGGCTGTCGGCCCTGCTCGTGGCGGGGCTTGGCACCTACGTCTGGATCTCCAACAAGGACTTCGGCGGCCTGGGCAAGTTCCTGTTCTGGGCCTTGCTCGGCCTGCTCGTGGTCGGTCTCCTCGGCATGTTCCTGCACATGGGGGCGGGTGGCAGCCTGCTCTACGCCGTCGTCGGCGCGGCCATCTTCGTCGGG
>CAXUCQ010000555.1:0-2430 GCA_964249295.1 uncultured Armatimonadales bacterium
ACATTGCGTTCTCGCCGTTTAAGAATGGCCTAACATCAATTTGAACAACTACTTACCATGATGTTCAGCAAAGTCAATGATATGGGACGCAGGTTTTGGCAACCCGTGTATCTTTCGTGCTTGTCGTTGTTTTTCGCCTCGCTGTTCCTTAAAACCTCAGCATCGGCGCAAGCACTTCCGGCCCTAACTGTGCGGCGCATACCATTTGATTATGATACGGAGCAGGGAGCCGGACTGGTTATACAAGCGCGTATCAATAATGGTCCACCGCTCTCATTCCTTCTCGACACGGGAACTGAGACTTATGTGATGGTAGAGGATCGGGTGGTCCGATCTGCACACATCCCACTGACCGGCGAGGTCTATACTATGACACCCGGCAACATCAGGCTCTCAGAAACCACCAAGCAGAGGTTCTCAATCGTAGGTGCGGATGAGGCAGACAGGATAGATTTTCTTCAACTTCCTTTGATGACTGGGGCGCTTAATCTCCAGAATGAAAAGGGTACCCATGGGCGACTGGCCGGAGTCGTTGGAATGCCGTTGCTCGCGTCAGGCAGTCTCCAGATCAACTTCAACACAAAATCGCTTTACTGGGACTTACATCCTCAATCGCCCTTGCCGGGCGCGCTGACCTTCCCCCTTCAAAGTGACAGCAACGAACCGCGCTTTTACGTGACGCTACCATCTCCCGCTGCCAACTCAACTGGTCCGATGATTCCATTAACTACGAAACAGAACAAGCCTTCTATCCGACTTGTCCTTGATACGGGGGCGCAATCATCCACTCTGCCCATCGATCTGATCTCCCGCCTCAATCCGAGCGCGGCCTTTTTAAGAATCTCGTCAAATCATGTCCGTGACTATCTGAACATCGAATGGCTCGTTCCTGACCTCAGTGAATGCGGTTTGAACATCAAAAACATCGGAGTTGCAGAGGATGCGTCACGAGAACCAGCGATCGGCATAGACATTCTGTCACGATTCCAGCCCACGCTTGACTTCTCACATCAGCGTCTGCAGCTCCAGCCTCGGCAGGGTGTCTCATGGGCGGTTCGTGAGAGAGGTTTTGTTGGTGCGCATCTTTCCGAGAAGAATGTGGTGGATTACGTGCGGCCAAGTTCGCCTGCAGCTCGTGCGGGTGTGTGTGCCGGGATGACTGTTCTGACAGTCGATAGACGCCCTCTAGACGCAGTACTGCCCGTCTTTCAAGGTGACTTAGTTGATGGAGTTGCTGGCACAACGGCTGTTCTCCAGGTCGAAGAGGCAGGAGGTAAGCCTCGGACGATCAGGGTGCAGCGGCTGAGCGAGAGCGATCCCGCGACCTTCCTGCCGGTCGGCATACGGGTTTCCCCGCTACGCTTCCCACAGGGCTACGGCGTGATAGTTGACGCGATCCTCTGCTCCTCCGTTGCCTACTCATCTGGGTTGCGGGCGGGCGACGTCATCCGGTCGGCCAATGCTAACACGCTGCTGACCAAGACGTACAATGACGCAGTGGCCAAGCTGCTGCCTCAAATCATAGCCATGTTGCAGAAGCCCTCGCCGCTAACGCTGACGGTGCGGCACCTAGGGGGAAAAGGGGTGCAGACAGTGACGCTTCCGACGGCGGCCATGCCGCTTGCCGCGCTGCCATCCACTCCTGTGACCCCCCTAGCCAAGCCGTAGCGTGTCCTGCTGGCGGGGGACGACGGGGCGCTACCTGTACGGGAACGGGAACCTGCTCAACTACGCCGAGACGCCGTACCTGGACGGGCGGGGCGATCTGCGGCAGGGCCTGAACACGAGCACAGGCCACTACACGGGTCAGTTCGACTTTTCGGCGTTCGAGGAGGCGGTGGGCGGCTTCGGCTCGCCTAAAGGTTTCTACGACTGGGGGCGGCAGATCGCCGTGCTGCTTGACTCTACAAAGTGTATGAAGTATACTTTGTAGTAGTCGCTTCCGCATATCCAGCCCGAGGAACACCCTATGCCACAGGTCATCAGCCTCCGCGTCCCCGACGCCACCGCCGAGCGGCTGCGGACCGCCGCCCGCCGCGCCGGGCGCAGCCTCAACGAGTGGGGCGCCCTCTCCCTGGAGGAGTGGCTGCGCCAGAGCGAGTTCGCCGACATCGAGTTCCGCAGCTTCGGCGGCGAGCGCCAGGCCTGCCTCCAGGGCGCGCTGCCCGTCTGGCAGGTGGTCCTGGTCGCCCGGTCCTACGGCATGGACCCCGCGCGGACCGCCGAGCACTTCGGCTGGCCCGTCCGCCGCATCAAGGCGGCGCTCAACTACTACGAGGCGTACCCCGAGGAGATCGACCGGGCCGTCGAGGACGGCCGCGCGATGACGGAGACCGCCCTGCGACGCCTGCTCCCCCAGATGGAGACGCTGGCGGTCCCGGCCCCCGACGGCGATGACCGGGGCGCTCCCTGATGCTCTCGCTGCTGCTC
>CAXUCQ010000556.1:0-2165 GCA_964249295.1 uncultured Armatimonadales bacterium
TCGCGTGGCCGCGGATCGCCTGTTCGCTCGGCTGGCTAATCCATCTGTGGCGCGGGCGTGCGACGCGGCGCGCCGCCCTGCTGCTGAGCTGGGTGGTCGCGGCGGACGTGTTCTACTCGATCAACTACGCCATCTACAACCAGTACATCTATTTCCTCCCCAGCTACGTCGCTCTGGCGCTGGCGGCGGGCGCCGGCCTGGCCGCCCTGGGGCCGCGCCTGACGCGGGCCGTGGCGGCGGACCGGCGGCCCGCCCTGCGCGCGCTCGGCACCATAGGCCTCGCCCTGCTGCTGGCGGCGCAGGTCGCGGGCCATTGGCGCGCGGACGACCTGCGCGGCAACTGGAGCTGCTACGATTACGGCCGGAACCTGCTGGCGAGCGTCCCCGCCGGCGGGCTGCTGATCGACAACGGCGGCGACGACAGCCGCGCGCCGCTGCTCTTCCTGATGGCCGTCGAGCGGCCCCGACCAGAGCATCCCCCGGCCAGACGTGGTCTACGTCAGCCGGGGGATGCTCTGGTCGCTGTACGACTTCTGGGTCCATCGCTGGGCCAACCGCTGGTACTGGCGCGAACTCGAGCGGGCCTATCCGCCCGCCCGCGACCTCTACCCGCAGGACCGGATCACGACGGCCCAGGTCTGGCAGGAGGACGTGGTGAAGCGGCTCATCCGGCAGGCGGTCCGGGCGGGCCGGCCCGTGGCCGTGATCCGGCCCACGCGCCTGCCGCCGATCATGGACGACGGCGGGCGGCAGGCCTCGCTGGCCGACTACCTCGCCCGGACCTACGACACCGCCCCCGTCGGCCTGCTGCTGCGGGTGTACCCGCGCGGCGGGCGGCCTTCGGACGCGGCGCTGCTGTCCCAGACGGGGGCCGTCTGGCGCGGCTACTCCCTGCGCGGCGTGTACGACGGGCTGTACGCCAACGACGGGTTTCTGACGCCGATGGCGATCGACTACGCCGACGCGGGCCTAGCGTGGGCGCGTCTGGCCGAGGCGCGGGGGGACTACGCGGGTGCGGCGGCGGCCTACGGCGGCGTCCTGCAGCTGTTCCGCTCCGACGAGGCGAGCGCGGGCCTGGCCCGATGCGCCCACAGAGGCGCGGTCTAGGAGGCCCAAGCGACGGGGCAGGAACTCCGCCGGGCGTGACACGCGAAAACCTGTCAGGATTGCCGATGACCGGCGGCGCAGCGGGCGGCATAATCAGAAGAAGGAGATCTCGTTGATGACACAACCCATTCGCCGCAGACGGCCCCAGGCGCAGGGGTTCACCCTGATCGAAGTCTCCCTGGCGCTGATCGTCTTCATGATGATGACGATGATCTTCGCGGCGGTCTTCCCGGTCGTCCTGCGCGCCGGCCAGATGGACGGCAACTCCGCCCAGGCGGCGGTGATCGCGCAGCACAAGATCGACCAACTGCGTGGGGCGGGTTTCGACGGCATCAACCCGGCGGGCCAGAAGTTCCAAAACCTGCCCGCGCTGGGGTTCGTCGACACGCCCGCGACCATGCCGACGGGCCTGCCCTATACCCTGTCTTTCACGAACGCGGACCATCTGGTGCCGAACGGGACGACGAACGGCTACTTCCCCGCCGGCACGGTCGGGCAGATCACGGTCACGGACTACAGCACGATCGACTCGACCATGGCCTCCGTGTCCGGCTCGGCGGGCAAGGTCCTGCAGGTCACGGTCACGATCACCTGGCCCGTCCCCACCCAGGCGCCGGTCGCCGGACAGCCCAGCATCAACGGCCACGGCACCGGCACCTACAGCACGTCGGCCTTGATCGTCACGGGCCACCAGAACTAGCCCCGCGGAGGCGGACGGCCCCGGAACACTCGGCTATGGAACGGACCCCCATGCAACAAACACTCACGGCTCCCGGAGGCCCGGCCCCCAAAGGCCCGCGCCTGCGGGCGCCCGGCCCGCAGCGCCGGCGCGGGTACACGCTCGTCGAGGCCGGCGTGGCCCTGCTCATCATGAGTCTGCTGCTGCTCGGCACCATCACCCTGTTTATCGCGACGATGCGCAACAGCGGGGCGGCCTCGACGCAGACACAGGCGACGCTGGACGCTTCGGGCGCCCTGCAGTACGTCATGGGCAGCACGCGCGAGGCGATGTCGGTCGCACTGCCCACGGACACCACCGCGCCGCCGACGGGCATCCC
>CAXUCQ010000556.1:2175-2430 GCA_964249295.1 uncultured Armatimonadales bacterium
CGGCGTCATGAACCCGGCATGTGCCGTCAGCGTCACGTTCGGCAGCGCCAGCAGTTTCGTCTCCAACGGCGTGGCGACGGCCATCCAGCTCACCTACGCCGACAGCACGTCCAGCGCGGCGACGACGGCCAACGTGCTCGGGTCGGGCGGGTCGCAAATCTCGCCCGCGCCCAGGGTCTACGATCACAGCGTCGGCAGCAGCACGGGACAGACCATCTGGATCTACCGGTCCGACGCGGACGGCACGCCCGACCC
>CAXUCQ010000557.1:0-374 GCA_964249295.1 uncultured Armatimonadales bacterium
TGGCGAAAGCAAAAATGAACACGCTGCTGGACCGGGAAACCGAACGCGCGGAGCCGGTGGCGCGGGATGGGCTGGGGACTGAAGGGCAGGCGGAAGACATGGCGCTGCTGGACACGACCGGCCGGCAGGTCGTGGAAGCGCTTTTAAAAGACGGTGAGCAGGTGGACGTAAGCGAGCAGGACGCGGCGGGCATGGGCCATGTCAGCGAGGAATACACCGCCGACACGATCCGCCTGCTGGAAGGCGTCGAGCATGTCCGCACCCGCCCCGCCATGTACATCGGCGACACCGGATCGGCGGGTCTGCACCATCTGCTCTTTGAAATCGTGGACAACTCCATTGACGAAGTGCTGGCCGGGTATGCGACCGAGATC
>CAXUCQ010000557.1:384-2429 GCA_964249295.1 uncultured Armatimonadales bacterium
GGCAACGGGCACCACGCCGCAGGCGCCGAAACCGCGGCGATTCTCGACACGACCGGCAGACAGGTCGTTTCGGAGATCGACACCGACGGCGAACCCGACAGCACCGCCATGAGCCGGGTCAGCGAGGAATACACCGCCGACACCATGCGCCTGCTCGAAGGCGTCGAGCACGTCCGCACCCGCCCCGCCATGTACATCGGCGACACGGGCAGCACCGGCCTGCACCACCTGATGTACGAGGTCGTGGACAACTCCATCGACGAAGTGCTCGCCGGCCACGCCAGCGAGATCTGGGTCACGGTCAACCCCGACAACACCCTGTCCGTGCGCGACAACGGGCGCGGCATCCCCGCCGACATCAACACCCAGACCGGGCTGTCCGGCGTCGAACTCGCCATGACCAAGCTCAACGCCGGCGGCAAGTTCGGCGGCGGCGGCTACAAAGTGTCCGGCGGCCTGCACGGCGTCGGCCTGTCCTGCGTCAACTTCCTGTCCGAGTGGTGCGAGGCCGTCGTCGAGCAGAAGGGCAAGATGTACAAGCTCCGCTGCGAGCGCGGCATCCCCAAGGGCAAAAGTAAGAACGCCCTCAAGGAGATCGGCGACTCGGACCGCCACGGCACGACCATCACCTGGCTTGCCGACCAAGAGATCTTCGGCGACTACCACTACAAGCCTGACGTCTTTGAGGCCCGCATCCGCAACACCTGTTATCTGAACCGCGAAGTCACGATCCACTACGACGACAAGCTCACCGAGGGCGCCGAGCCGAAGACCTACCACTACCAGCGCGGCATCGCCGAACTCGTCGATCACCTGAACGAGAACAAGGACGGCATCGGCCAGGCGATCTACTTCATGAAGACCCGCGACGAGGTCCAGGTCGAGATCGCCCTCCAGTACAACCAGACCTACTCCGAAACGGTCCTGTCGTTCGCCAACAACGTCCACACCAAAGAAGGCGGCACCCACCTGTCGGGCTTCCGAACGGCCCTGACCCGCGTCATCAACCAGTACGCCCGCAAGTCCGGCGCCATCAAAGAGAAGGACCCCAACCTTTCGGGCGACGACGTCCGCGAGGGCCTGACCGCCGTCATCTCCGTGCGCCTGTTCAAGCCCCAGTTTGAGGGCCAGACCAAGGCCAAGCTCGGCAACTCTGAGGTCGAGGGCATCGTCAACTCCATCATGGGCGAAGGGCTGTCCCAGTTCCTCGAAGAGAACCCCGCCGTCGCCAAGCGCGTCATCGACAAGGCCCTCACCGCCCAGCGCGCCCGCGACGCCGCCCGCAAAGCCGCCGACCTCATCAAGCGCCAGAGCAGCCTGGAAAGCTCCAACCTCCCCGGCAAGCTCGCCGACTGCACCGAGCGCGACCCCAAAAAGTGCGAGCTTTTCCTCGTGGAAGGCGACAGCGCCGGCGGGTCGGCAAAGCAGGGCCGTGACCGCCGCTACCAGGCCATCCTGCCTCTGCGCGGCAAGATCATCAACGTCGGCAAGGCCGCGCTGGACAAGACCCTGGAGAACAACGAGGTCCGCAGCCTCATCACCGCGCTCGGCATCGGCATCAAAGTCGACAGCGACACCGATGACGAGGGCGAGTCCACCTCCAAGTTCGACATGACCAGGCTCCGCTACGACCGACTCATCATCATGACCGACGCCGACGTGGACGGCGATCACATCCGCACCCTGCTGCTGACGTTCTTCTTCAACTACATGCGCCCGCTGCTCGAGGGCGGCCACGTCTACATCGCCCAGCCGCCCCTGTTCTCCATCAAGGCCGGCAAGGACACCCGCCTCTATGCCCGGTCGCCCGAAGAGCGCGACCGCATATTGAAGGACATCAAGCGCAAGGACGTCCAGGTGGGCCGCTTCAAGGGCCTGGGCGAGATGGACGCCTCGGACCTGTACGATACGACCATGAACATCGAGACCCGCACCATCGCCCGCATCAACCTGGAAGACGCCGAGGCCGCCGCCGAGATGTTCTCCATCCTGATGAGCGACAAGGTCGAGCCGCGCAAACAGTTCATCATCCGCTACGCCAAAGA
>CAXUCQ010000558.1:0-2427 GCA_964249295.1 uncultured Armatimonadales bacterium
ACCCCACCCAGCAGACGCTGGACCTGTTCGGATAAACTCGGCATCGAAAACAGGGGAAACAATCGCCCGGCGCGGTTGTCCAACCCACCAGACACTGTTGACACTCGACCGCCCCGCCGTCGCGTTGACAGACATTGTGCAGTTTGGTACAATCCCCGCGAGGAGACCGTTCTTTTGCCGACCAACGAGATCGCCGTCGTCATCCCCGCCGGGGGCGGCGGGACGCGCCTGTGGCCCCGCAGCCGCCGCCACACCCCCAAGCAGTTTCTGGACATCGTCAGCGAGCGCACCATGCTCCAGGAGACCGCCGACCGCGTGCGCGAACTGGTGCCGCCCGAGCGATTGTTCGTCATCACCAACGCCCAGCACGTCGGCCCCGTCCGAGAGCAGCTCGCGGACGTGCCGCCCGCCAACATCGTCGGTGAACCCGAAGGCCGCGACTCCGCCCCCGCCATCGGCCTGCTGGCCGCGCCCTTGGAGAAAGTCTCGGGCGAGGACACCGTCATGGTCGTCCTGCCCGCCGACCATGTCATCCCCCACGACGCCCACTTCCGGGCCATCCTCCAGCTCGCCGCCCGCGTCGCCCAGGACGGCTCGCTGGTCACGCTCGGCATCCCCCCGACCGGCCCCGACACGGGCTTCGGCTACATCCAGGCCGGCGATGTCGTGGCCGAAGACGGCGGCCTGACCGTCTACCGCGTCCGGCAGTTCCGGGAAAAGCCCGCCCAGGACGTCGCCGAACAGTACCTGCGCGACGGCGGCTACTTCTGGAACGCCGGCATGTTCATCGCCACGGTCAGAACGCTGCGCGGCCTCTACAAGACGCACCTGCCGCAGATGGAAGCCCCGTTCGCCCGGATCGTCGCCGCGCTCGGCACGCCCGACGGCCCGCAGGTGATGGCCGACGTGTTCCCCACCCTGCCGAAGATCTCCATCGACTACGGCATCGTCGAGAAGGCCGACCAAGTGGCCGTCATCCCCGCCGACATCGGCTGGAACGACGTCGGCTCCTGGGGACGCCTGGCCGAAGTGCTGGCCGCCGAGACGGGCGACGAGAACATCGTCGTCGGCCACCACGTCGGCGTCGACACCAAGGGTTCGCTCATCTACAGCCCCCAGCGATTGATCGCCACCATCGGCATGGAAGACATCGTCGTGATCGACACCCCCGACGCCACCCTGATCTGCCCCAAATCGCGCTCCGAAGACGTGAAAAAGATCGTGGACGAACTCAAGGCGCGCGGGCGCACGGACCTTTTGTAAGCAAATTGGGAAGGACTAACGACTTGGTGATGAACGTGCCGATGGCGGACCTGCAGGCCCAGCATCGGAATCTGAAGGCGGAACTCGAAGCAACATTCGCGCGGGTCATCGAGACCTGCGACTTCGGCGGCCTGGGAAAGAACACGACGGCTTTGGAGGCCGAGATCGCCCAGATGTGCGGCGCGGGGTACGGGCTGGGCGTCAACTCCGGCACGGACGCCCTGCTGCTGGCGCTGCTGTCCCTGGGCGTCGGGCCGGGCGACGAGGTCGTCACCTCGCCGTTCACGTTCTTCGCCACCGGCGAGACCATCAGCCTCTGCGGCGCGACCCCCGTCTTCGCCGACATCGACCCGCACACCTACAACCTCGACCCGGAAAAAGCCGCCGCCAAGATCACGCCCCGGACCAAGGCCATCCTGCCCGTCCACCTGTTCGGCCAGCTCGCCGACATGACGCGCTTCACCAGAATGGCCCAGGAGCACGGGCTGGGCCTGGTCGGCGACGGCGCCCAGGCCATCGGCGCCACCCACGCCGGCAAACCGCTCGGCGCCTGGTGCGACCTGACGACGCTGTCGTTCTACCCGACCAAAAACTTAGGCGCCTGCGGCGACGCCGGCATGATTCTGACCGACCGCGCCGAACTCGCCGACAAGATCAAACTCCTGCGCTTCCACGGCTCGGGCGGCAGCTACTTCCACAAGACCATCGGCTACTGCTCCCGACTCGACGGCCTCCAGGCCGCCCTGCTGGCCGTCAAGACCAAGCGCCTGCATGACTGGAACGAGGCCCGGCGGGGCAACGCCGCGACGTATGACGCGCGGCTGGCCGACCTCTGCGGCCACCTCGCCCTGCCCTGCGTCTCCGACGGCAACCACCACGTCTACCACCAGTACACCCTGCGCGTGCCGGACGGACGCCGCGACGACCTCCAGAAGCACCTCGCCGCCCACGGCGTCCAGTCCGCGATCTACTACCCGCTCTCGCTGCACCGCCAGGAGGCCTACGCCGCGCTCGGCTATCAGGAAGGCGACCTGCCCGTCAGCGAGCGCGCCACCCGCGAAGTGCTCTCCCTGCCGGTCCACCCCGACCTCCAGCCCGAACAGGTCGAACACGTCGCCGCCGCCGTGCGGTCCTTCTTCCGCGCCTGACCACCCCCTGTAGGGG
>CAXUCQ010000559.1:0-2418 GCA_964249295.1 uncultured Armatimonadales bacterium
ACCGTGAACTGGACGACGCCCGGCTTGTCGGCGGCTGGGTCTCGCCCGCCGACCCGGTGGTCGGCCCGGCGCTCGCCGCCCTGGTCGATACTCTCGCGCGCACGCCCGGCCTGGCGGGGCTGGCCTTCCGCGCCACGCTGGCGCCGGGCTACCTCGGCAGACCGGAGTTCGACTATCTCAGCCCGATTCAACTCGGCTACGGGCGGGACCTGCGTCTGGCCTTTCTGCGCGCGCGCCACGCCGACCCGGTCGACGTTTCGGACGGCTCCGACAGTCGGCTGCAGGTGGGCGCCGAAGGGGAGATGGACTCGTTCGAGAACGCCGTCGACCTGAGTCTGCCGGCTTTCGAGGGTGACGGCAGCGGCATGGACGCTCAATGGCAGGCGTTTCGGGCGGGCAGCGACCGCGTACTCCTCGCACGTCTCTACGCCGCTGCCCGCGCCGCCGCGCCCGCGCTGCCCCTGTGGATGCAGGAGCGGTCGGTGGGCCTGAGTTTCGAGCCGTGGACGGACCCGGAAGTGCTCCCGGAGCAGAAGTCGCCCCAGGCGCCGCAGGCACAGCGCGTCGGGCCGACGGGGCTGATGTTGATCCCCGGTACGCCCTCCTCCGCCCACCCTGGTCTTCTGCCAATGATGATCGAAGAAACCCAAAAGGATTTCCTCGAGGGCAAGCCCCACGCGGGCCTGATCCTCGATCTCGGCACCGGCAGCCCGCTGCCCGCGCTCGACGCACTCGGCACGATGATCCAGATGCCGCCCAAATCGGGAGGACAGCCATGACCACGCGCTTTCCGCCTGCTTCCCCGAAAGCCCGCCTCCGTCGCTGGGTCCTGCTGCTCTTCTGGCCCCTGATCTTCTGCCAGAACCGGGGGGCGACACAGACGCCCGCACCCGTCCGGCCGACACTCGCCGCGACGCTGGCCGGGGCCATGCCGCCCGCCCACGGAGTCGCGCTGGCGGTCGATGCCGACCGGGTCAAGCTGCCGCCGGACGCCCGGCTGCCCGGCTCCGTGCCGACAGTTGCCGAGGTGTCGGACGCCTACGGGCGGACGACGCAGCGGTTCGGGGCCGTGACCGCCGTCGCGCCGCCGACCATGGTCGTCCTCAACACCGCCCCCGGCGAGCCGAACCCGTATGACGGCATGCCGCCCTCCGATGCCTTTACCCTGCTAACCGCTGGCCTGTCGGACGAGCAGTGGAAGTCGCTCATCAGCGAGCAGGGGCTAGGCGTCTCGCAGCTCATGTCGGACGATCAGCGCGAGCTGTTCCGTCAGATGCTGGCCGACGGCAAGCTGCAGGTCGCGCCCTGGTACTGGCGCACCATCGCGTACAAGCCCGAAGAAGTGCGCGACCTGACCGGGGAACTCGGCCAGGCCCGACTGCGCGTCGCCCAGACCGCACAAATTTCCATCGGCTTCGCGGGGAAGAGCGGCGAGGAAGACTTCCAGATCGACGATGTCCCGCCCGACCCGGCGGGGCCGCCTCGCTTCAAACTGGTCGAGCGGCAGAACTACGGCGGTTCGTCGGACCGCGTGTACGGCGCCCTCGTCCGGGCCGAAGTCCCTAACACTGCCAAGCCGGGGCAGCTTGACCTCGCCTCCCCGGCGCTGCGCGCCGCCGTCCCGCTGAGCGGCCTGAAAACCGTCGGCGACCTGGTCTTCCGCATCGGCGGGCGCACGCACCTCGAGATTTACCCGGACGCCCATTACGAGGCGCTGCCTCTGACCATCGTCGGGTCCGCCACGGCGGCGCCCGGCGGAGATCTGCTGCGGGCGCTGGCGTTCTGCCTGACCGGCACGTTCCGGCGCGTCGGCCCGGCGTTCGTGCTGACCGACGACGTCATGGGGTTGGGGACGCGCAAGCAGCTCTGGTACGAGTTCGAGCAGCGCGCCGACGCCCTGCGCGCCCACACGGTCTCCGAGGCCGGGGCAGCCCTGTACGCGCGCCGCTCCGAGCGCGCGCTCCAGTTCTTCGACAGTCCGCTCGCCTACACCCCGGACCAGGAGAAGCCGCAGCCCGGCTCGCCGTTTTTCCAGTTCAACGCGGCCAACCCGGCGTCTGTGCCGACCCTGGAGCAGCCGCTATCCGAGTACAGCCCGATGCAGCAGGCGGCGATCCAGCGCGCCGCCGCCCAGTTCTCCACGGACTACCATCACCAGTTCGAGCAGGAAGGCCTGACGCCGCCCGGCGCGCAGACCAAGGTGACGTTCTACCCCACGCAGACGCTGCAGCTGCTGGCGCCGTCGATGGCAGAGCCGATCGACATGAGTCTGACCGTCAACCTGTTCCAGATCCCCCAGGACGTGCAGAAGGCGCACATGAAGGAAATCGAGGAAAAGCAGCGGCAGGAACTCCTCAAGGCGCACCCGGAACTGGCGGCCCAGATGATCGCGGCGTCCACGCCCGCGCCGCCGTCCGC
>CAXUCQ010000560.1:0-2400 GCA_964249295.1 uncultured Armatimonadales bacterium
GATACCGCGACGACGTCGCCCGGCCGCGCGATGCCGCGCACCGCAGCGGCCACCCCTCCAACAATGCGTGAAATCCTCCGAAGGCCGCAGGCCAAGCGCGACTTGATGGACGCCGCGGATTACATCGCCGAGCACGGCGGCTTTGATGCTTCCGACCGTTTCCTGAGCGCCACCGAGGCGGCGTCTTCGCTCCGCACGTCCATCGCCCACCGCCTCCGCATCGCCAACCGCGTCCGCCCCGAGATCGGCGGCGGGATGCGTCTGCTCGCGTTCATCGGCACGACCGGGGTGGGGAAGTCGACCACCATCGCCAAACTGGCCGCGCAGTATTCGGTCATGGAGCGCCGCCGGGTGGGCATCATCACGCTCGACACTCACCGCGTCGCCGCCGCGCAGCAGCTGCAGATGCTGGGCCAGATCCTGAAAGTCCCGGTGCAGGTGGCGCACGACAAGACCGAACTGACGCAGCACCTGGAAGACTTCAAAGCACAGGGGACGGAGATCGTGCTCGTAGACACGGCGGGCCGTTCGCCCAACGACATGATGCCTCTGGGCGAGGTCTGCGACCTGCTCGACGGCATGGGAAGCGTGCAGAAGTACCTCGCCCTGCCCGCGACGCTGGCGGGGCGCGACATGGAAAACATCGTCTCCCGGTTCCAGAGCATCCTCAACCCCGACGCGCTGGTCCTCACCAAACTCGACGAGGCCACGGACAACGCCTGCTTCGGCAAGCTGCTCAACGTCCAGGCCAAAACCGGCCTGCCCCTGGCCTACGTCACCACCGGCCAGAAAATCCCGGACGACATCACCTTCCCGGACGCCCACGCCATCGCCGCGCGCATCCTTACAACTGCCGTCCTTTAGGCGTCGGTAGTACCACGAGACAAAAACGGCGCGCTTATAAAACATAAGCCCGCCGTCTTGTCTGACGCAGCAGACATCTTCCTCCGGTCCCCCCATCATTGGGGGCTAGGGGGGCCTCTTCTCAAGCCGCAGCAGTGAGCGAAAATGGCGTCTCGCGCTCCGTGTGGTGCCGGCAAACCGTGACGACAAGCGTCGTGCCGGTCACCCCCGTCAGCAGGTCGATGCGGCTGGCAGCGTGCAGCATCAGCCAGAAGCCATGCCCGAGCGAGTCTTTGGAACTCCAGCCCCGCTCCAGGGTCGCGCGCGGCAGTTGCGCCATCTGGATGCCGGTGCCGTGGTCCCGCACCCAGACCTGGATGTTCTCGTCGTCCGCGCAGACCGTCGCCTCGCCGCCGCTGCCATGGACGACGGCGTTCATGGCCGCTTCCCCGATGGCCGTCTGCAGGAGATCGACACACTCCGCCGGAAAGTGCCGCTCCCGCGCCGCGCTCGCCGCCAGGCGTCGCGCACGGCCAAGCGTGTCGCGGTCCAGCGCGACGGCGTCCCCAAACTGCGGCAGGGGATGCGGCAGGTCCCCTGCGGACTGACACAGGTGCAGCCGCCCTTCCGTCACGGACAGCAGGACGTCACGGAAAAAGGCCTGCTTCACGGCCTCCTCCGCCCGCAGCGTCTGCAGCTCCCCCACGATGTCCTGGCCCCGGATGAACGCCGGGAAGCGCGCCGCGTTGACCAAGATCGCGAACCCGATGTCCGCCGTGACCATCGTCCACGGGACGTTGACCGGGAAAGTCAGTTTCCAGTAGGACAATCCTTCCATGAAGTGTCCGAGCGAGCAGGTGAAGAACACCATCGGCACGAAAACGCCCAGCAGTCGCTGGAACCAGAGCTGTTTGGACACCAGCAGGGTGAACGTCATCACGACCGCGTCCCCGATCAGCAGCGCGACCCAGGGCGTGAAAAAGCGGACGCAGAAGAAATCCAGCAGGAACGACCCCAGCAAATACGCGAACCCCAAGCCGAGGTCGTGCAGGTGCGTCGCGTCGGCTTTGGAGGCTTTCAGGAGGTAAAACGCCATCCCGGCGAACACGCCGAAGTACGACAGTCCGATCTCGATGTGGGCGACGCTCCAGATGCGCGACAAACTCGGGTTCATCAGGACGCAGCGCGTCATGACCCCGGCGGGGTGTTCGATCCCCGTCAGCCCCAGCAATCCATAAGCGCAGCAAAGCAGCAGGACGGGGAGTACCCAGATAAACAATGCGGGCCGTGGCGCGGGCGGCGCGGGGCGCATGACATCCATACCAGTATTATAGCCGGGTGCTTGTGGTAAGTAAAGGGCAGGCGGCAAAGAAAAAAGCCGGCTCCCGTGGGAAACCGGCTTTTTCGGCGACATCAAAGAGCGGGAGACGAGGCTCGAACTCGCGACATTCTCGTTGGCAACGAGACATTCTACCACTGAATTACTCCCGCATCGGAGTAGGACTGCGCCGGGAACTGGGAGATGGGCGAGAGGAGACTCGAACTCCTACGCCTTGC
>CAXUCQ010000561.1:0-2399 GCA_964249295.1 uncultured Armatimonadales bacterium
CCAACGTCATGGCCGCCCAGGGCTTCGTGCTGCTGGTCGGCTTCCTCCGCAGGCGGCGGGGCCGGGCGGGCGGCGCGTCCGGGTATACTGACGGCAAGGCTGTGGGGGGAGAATCCGAGGATGCATGACACAACATCGACGGGAGAAAAGTCTTTGTTCGTGGACCGGCGCGCGTTGCTGAAAACCTTGGCGGAAGTGAACGCCGCGACGGGTTTTGTGCCGGTTCCCGGCGGCACGGCACGGCACGCCCGTGAATTGATGCTTGCTCAGGGCATCCGCCCGGAAGACAACGAAGGCACACGCGACATGATCGCGCTCCGCTACCCGGATGAGGAAGATCAGCCGGGGCTGAAATAACGGACGCCCCCCAGGCCCACTTGCTGCCCGCTGTAAGGGTCTGTGCCTTCGAGGTAGATGGAAGGCACGTCTTGATGATTGATCTGCGCGTCCTCGCCCGGCACGGTGTAGATGATCGTCTGGTCCATGTCGTCCAGACAGTCCAGGACGTTCTCATGGGGAGGGCCGCTGAACCCATCGTGCAGGGTGGCGATAAGCTCTGTCATCAGAGATATGGCCAGCGCCGCTTTTGCGTTGCTGTCCAAGGACGAGACGGGTACGCGCGCGCTCAAACCCCGCTTTTTGAGTTGGGGCTGCACGGCGAGGAGCAAGCGTTCGTTGGCCTCTTGCTGGAAACCCGCCGGCAGTTGCATCGATTGCATCAACTCGCGGAAGTCCTTTGGAGTCAGAGGGGAGCCGCTTGCATTATGTGTGTCGGGATCAACAGGGGCGATGTGCAGAGCGCGCGCATAGGACACAGGCAGAGAGGCCCAGACGGCGGCGTCTATTTCTTTCAGGCCCGTGGGCAAGAGAACAGGCTGGGGCATCAACCGAGGTCGCCCCACGTTTTTGTCTTCCAGGTCCAGGTCGTACAGTGCCGAGAGGGCGTTCAACATATCCAGTGAACTCACGCTGTCCATGCCCGCTGCCGTGACAGGTTTGTCGGCCAGCGATGCGTCCACGACAGGTGATTTCCCCCGAACCGGCTTGAGGGCGGCGACTATTTTCCCCAGCGTCGTAGCCTCCGATGGATCGGGGTTTGCGCCCGGTGGCAGCGGCACCCGGATCATGCTCGGCTGCGGTTGGTCGAGGGGCGTCAGCCCGCTTGTTAATGGGAAAAGAACGGGGACACCCCCGGCGTTGAAGTTGGGGACTTCCATGAAGAGGCCCGAATAGCCGTTCCCATTACGAAGTTTCAGCGCCGATTTGGGGGCGTAATCCAAACGGCCGATAACATCATTCACCTTTTCTAGTGGCATCTGCACGTATTGGTAAAGGAAGAGATTTTGAATCAACATTTGTTGGGCAGGAGACAGACTGCCATAGCGTAACGTCTTGTTCTGCGCCGCCTGAACCTGTGCCGGAGAAAGTGATTGAAAGAAGCTGACAACGGCGTCCCGCCGACCATCAGGCCCATTCGTGTAAATAGATGTGGCGAAGTCAGGACTGAAAGTATTGAGAACGCGGGAGAGGTTGTCTACCGCCCGCCGACATTCTTCCAGCGTGACGCAGGGCAGGTCGTGGATGTCCGTGTAACGCTTTGTCAGCACAAACACACTGCCACGACGCTGCGCGTCATAGTCATAGGCGGACGCGATTTTGGACACGGCCTGGTCGAGAGACATCTCTGACGTCAGGTCGGAGACGGCGGCGGTGCCGAGTTCGGTTCTGAGCGGGGCGCCTTCGGCGACCAGGGCGACATGGCCCTGGCTCGCCAGCGATGCCAATGCGCGCTGGAATTGCCGCGCCTCGGAGGGCGTCAGACGAACAAAGACCGTGGACTGGAGGGAAGGCGCGGCCAGTGTCGGCGCACTTGTCCCAAAAGCGCCAACGGCGGCGACCAGCACAGTGGTTGTGACGACGCGAAAAATCCTTGCCCATCGAGACATACGACACAGCTTTCTCGGCAGTGGAATCGCTTGGGAACAAGCAGCAGACGAGCAGCAGGCGCTGATCTCATCAAACACAAGGCCTGCCGACACGACAGGTGGCAGTTCGGCAAGCGCCTCTTGATTCCTGCGACTTCACAATAATGCTTTGCATTGCCTGACGCCGGGCCGCCCGGCGTGTGTCCTGGTGGCCGCCGATGCGCGTCTGCTGCGGGCGGCGGAGGGCGAGGGGTTTGTCGGCCTGAATCCGGAACCCGTCGCCGCCGCTGATGTGGGCGCTTTCCTCGGCGCTCTCTGACGTCGACCTGTTGTTGGGGGCCGCTTCCGTCCCGGCGCTCGGCTTGACAGCGACCGCCGCCTTGTGTTACAGTCAGGCTATGGCAGACGCCGGACTGGCGATCGAGACGCGGCACTTGCGGAAGGTCTACGGCGGGGCGCTGAAGCGCAGCCCCT
>CAXUCQ010000562.1:0-2392 GCA_964249295.1 uncultured Armatimonadales bacterium
TTCTCGTCCCGGCCAACGCCATGGCCGTGGTCGGCCTGCGCGGTCTGGCCCGGCCCGACGACGTCCGTGGGCGACGATGCCGGTCGCAGGAAGGAGTACGGCGACGGGGGCGCGTCCTGCGTGCCGGCCTGCTCCACGCGGATGGTGTGGACGATGCGGTCCGTGGCCGCGTTCCAGCGGGCGTCGAAGGGCGCGGCGTCCCCGGTCGCGTCCCAGTAGCCCAGCGAAAGGCGCAGCACGGCGCACAGGCTGTCGAGTTCGTACTTGCGCTCGTGGACGCCGGGCCGCATCTCCGTCAGGTCCGTCGCCCAGTGGCTTTCCTGCTGTTCGTCGGCGTTGAAGGCGTTGGCGTACTCGTCCAGCAGCACGCAGCGCGCCTGGCGGTTGAGGACGCCCTGCAGCAGCGTCTGCAGCGCGGGGTCCCGCCGGGCGAAGGGCAGGTACGGCCAGACCTGGGCGGTCGAGTCGCGCAGCCACATGGCGTCGATGTCGCCGGTGATGACGAACGTGTCGGGCCGGCCCTCCGCGTCCACACCGGGGCGGACCGTGGTGTCGAGCGTGTTGGGCAGGCAGTTCGTGAACAGCCAGGCCAGTTCGGGGTCGGCGATGCGTCCCGAGACGGCCCGCAGGGCTTCTTCGACGGCGGGACTCTGGAAACAGCGCTGGGCTGATGGCGGGCGGTTGTCGTTCATGGCTGGGGTTAGGTATTAACCCCCGGACACTGTTTTCCCTGCGCGGGATTCAGGCCGGCGGGTCTTCTCGGCCTTGTCTCAGACTTGGGGGGCGCGCCGTGCGCGCCCCTCGTGAGGACCAAACAACGCCGCGCGGGGCCGTCACCGGGCGGCCAACTCCCGCCGCTGCATGGGCGCGGCGGCGCGCTCCGCGCCGGCCTCCTCGGTCCAGACGGTGAACTTCCTCAGCCTGGCCTGTCCGAACGAGGTCGTCATGGCGGTGTCCTTGGCGTCGCGCCCGCGCGAGACCAGGATGCGCCCGATGCGCGGCGTGTTGTGGCGGGCGTCGAACGTGTACCAGCGGTCGCCCAGGTACGCCTCGAACCAGGCGTTGAAGTCCATCGGGGACGGGTCCGGCGGGACGCCGATGTCGCCCAGGTAGCCGTTGCAGTAGCGGGCGGGGATGTTCAGGGCGCGGCAGAACGCGACCGCCAGGTGCGTGAAGTCGCGGCAGACGCCGACGCGCTCATGGTAAACGTCCAGCGCCGTGCGGGTCGGGCGGGCGTGCTTGTAGCCGAACTCGACGTGGGCCTGGACCCAGTCGCAGACCGCCTGGACGCGCGCCCAGCCGGGCGGCGTGCGGCCGAACAGCGCCCAGGCGGCGTCCGCGAGCAGCTCGACCTCGCAGTAGCGGCTGTCCAGCAGGAACGGCAGCGTCTCGTCCGGCAGGTCGCCGACCGGATGCTGCGGCGCGTCCCCGGCGACAACGTCCGGCAGTCCGCTGTCCTCGATGACGGCGTTGTAGAACAAGCGCAGCGGCCCCGCCGGGGCCGCCAGGCGCGTGGACCGGTTGCCGAAGCCGTCGATGAACTCGTGCCGGGGCAGGTCGGGTTCGGTCTGGAGCGGCTCCGGGCGGATCAGCCGCGGCGCGACGGACGGGTGGGGGGCCATCAGCAGCACCATGGGCGTCGGTGACGCCAGATCGAACAGAATCTCGTAGCCGAATCGGATCAACATTGATCTCGTACCTCGCAGCGGTATTGGCGCCTGCCGACACTGGCCGGCGCGCCGTTATCATACCGCATTTGGGCCGGTTTCGATGCCGCCCGCCCCGACTTTGAAGCGACTCGCCGTGACGGGCGTCAGAAAAGCGCCGTGACGGGCGTCAGAAAAGCGCCGTGACGAGTCTGACGATGACGGCGGCGATCACTTCCACGAGGATGAGCGCCACGAACCGCCGGTCGAATATGCGCCTGCGCAAGCGTGCGGCCATGTAGAGATGTCCCTTTCCACGGTCCTGAACGTCTTCCGAACGACAGTGTCGATCTGTCGGCGCTTCCATCATACCAAACCCGGCCCCGTCTTGTTGTTAAGAGAAGGTTAAGTTTCGGTTAAGTCCGGGTTAAACGTGTGCTGAAAGAATGTGGGAAAATTCCACCGGGCGTGCGCGGATTGCTGCGGATTTGAGGTACAAAGTATCGTCATTTCCGGGGAGACGTCTGTGAGCGTCCACCGATGGGAGGCTGGGAATCATCATGGCTCTGGAAGATTACATGGAACCCGAAGTCGGGATCGCCGTCGCGGTCACCGCGGCGGTGGCCTCGCCGCAGGTGCGCGGCGTCCTGCGGCGCGGGGCGGTCTACGGCCTGGCCGGGCTGCTGATGGCCGGCGACGCCGTGTCCACTCTGGCGCAGGGCATCAAGCGCGGCGCCCAGCAGGCC
>CAXUCQ010000563.1:0-2022 GCA_964249295.1 uncultured Armatimonadales bacterium
CCACTATTGGGAGGATCTGAACGAGTTCCGTCTCGAATCGACGCGCGGCTACATGAACGCCGTCGCCGACGCCCTGCAGAAAGGGGTGGCGGACGTGCCGGTGGTCTACCAATGGACCGACCGCAGCGCCCTGTTCTCCAACGACCGCGCCGCCGGCGGCTACAACGGCCTGGTGATGGGCGCGGGCGGGCCGGACGGCCTCAGCGGCGGCGCCTACGCCTACGGCCAGGCGGAGGAGGGGCCGCAGACGAGCTGGCTGGTGGCGACCGAAGCCGGCGGCGGCCTGTCCCGGCCGCAGTTGTTCGAGAAGTGGGACGCCCTGCGCGACGTCGGGGCGCGCGGCTTCTTCCTCGCCGCCCCTCCCGCCGAGACGCTGGACTGGCTGAACGCCTACGACGCGGGGGTGCAGGTCTCGGCCCCGTCGCTGGCCGACAGCCGCCCGCGCATCCTGCCGTACCCGGCCGGGGCGGGCCTGGACATCGGCACGCGCCGACTGGCCGACGGCGCGCTGTGGCTGCCCTCCTTTCGTGCGGGGTCGGTCGTGAGCCTGGGGCCGACCCTGCGCTGCTACGTCCTGCCCGACGCCGACGGCGGGGCGCCGACCTACGTCGTCTGGTCGCCCGGCGACGACGCGGGCCACGCGCAGTTCGACTTCGGCAAGGGCGCGCAGCCGCTGGTCACGGACGCCCTGGGGACGCCGCTCAAAGTCGTCAGGAAGGGCGATCTTTACACGCTCCCGATCGGGCGCGATCCGATCCTGATCAGCCGTGTCCGCACGGTCCCGCTGCCGCAGGACGCGGCGGAGGACGCCGAGCGCGAGGCCCGCCGCCTGCTCGACCTGGCCGACACGCAGAAGATCAACACGGACCGCCTGCGTCAACAGCTCTTTTACGCCGTCAACAACGTCCCGAGCCGCGAGGACAACGTGAACCTGCGCTTCGATCTGATCCAGCACGTCATCAACGCCGTGACGGACGTGCTGCGGCCTTACACATGGGTCGAGGGCGAGAGCGCCGCGAAATACTCGTTCGACTCGCTCGTGCCGGACCCATCGGCGTCCGGCGGGGCGTTTTTGTCGCTGGACACGACGCTGCCGGCGCCGCGCGCGACGGCGGGCGGCGGCGACGGCGGCTACCGCGCCGAGTATTCGTTCAGCGTCAACGCGCCGGGCCGCTACACGCTCTGGATGGCGGGCCGCCCGCTCGGCACGAAAGACGTGTCGGCATTCGAGTATCACCTGGACGGCGACGTCGCCAACGAGGTGCGCGGTGCGCCGACAGAGGGTGGGACTTACGGGGCTGGATTCGTCTGGAGCGACCTGGGCGAAACGACCCTGGAGCGGGGGACGCACACGCTGACCATCGCCGTGCTGGGCCGCCGCCCGGCGGACGACCATTACACCCTGGCCATTGATGCGTTCTGCCTGATCCGTGTCCCGTTTCACCCCGCCGGAACCCGGCAGCCGTCCCTCGACGTCCTGCCTGCACCGGACGCCCAGAGCGTGGAGCCGGCCAAGACTAAGCGGCCAAGGCTTTGCGCTTCCGCGCCACGATACCCAGGCCGAGGCAGGTGCTCAGAAGGGCCATCGAAGCCAGAGTGCCCGGCTCAGGAGCCGGGGCCGGGGAAACCCCGTTGACTGAGGCAACGCCGCTCCCATTAAACGCGACACCCACCGCGCCCACAGTGCTGCCGGGAGCATCGGGAGAGATAAAGGAGAAAGTCTCTGTGGTGCCACTTACGAGGGTCCCACTGTCGAACGTGAAGACGCCGGTGCCGGGAAGCTGTTGCGTCAGGCCCAGAGAGGTAGTCCCGCCGGCCTCCAAGAAGGTCTCGTTCGTGTCAGAGAAGTTGAAGAGCAGCAGGTTAACATCGAAAGGACCAGCACCCGTGCTGCTCATGCCGCTAGGCGTCACGGAATACGTGTACGTGTAGTCATTGGCGACGTTCGCGCCAAGCGCGCTCACGGCACCGGTGACTGTGAGAGTCTGCGCGTGAGCAGACGGGATGGCCGCACCAACGGCG